>JACZJK010000042.1 GCA_014860575.1 Bacteroidales bacterium | reverse complement strand
GCTTATTATCAAAGCTTAGGAAACGCCCACGATATAACTTTCAGTTCAACAGGATATATGGGCAATAGCTATGGCAGCTTCAACAAGGTCACATTTGCCGGCCATGCCGATATGTACCATGGTTGCTACAATATTACCGAGCTGATTTTTAACAGCTCAGCTACCATCCACCAGGGCGGCAATACTTTTGGCACGGTTCAGATAAAGGGCAATGGTACCATCGGAGGCAGCAATACCTTTGGCACCCTGGAGCTCTGGCCTGGCAAAACCTATTCATTTCAACACAATGGTACACAAACCTTCACCGGCAATCTGATTGCCAATGGAACATGCAGCGAGGTAATCACAATCCAATCAACATCTTCGGGAAACCAGGCCATATTCTCAATAGCCAATGGTACTGTAACCATCAACCGGGTGAACCTGAAAGATAACAATGCCACCGGCGGGGCAGCATTTGTTGCCAATAACTGTAACGACCTTGGCAATAACCTGGGCTGGACCATCAATACGCTTTCAGGCCAGGATCTATACTGGATTGGTAATGCAGGAAACTGGGACGATGGCAGCCACTGGTCCCTCTCCAGCGGAGGAGAGCCATCCTTTTGCGTTCCTACAGAACTTGATAACCTGTTTTTCGATGCCAATTCTTTCACCTTACCCGGACAGGTGGTATCAGTCAATATTGCCAATGCAGGGTGTACCGATATGGATTGGTCGGGAGTAACCAATAATCCTGCCTTCTCTGCGTCCTCAAGCAGCTATAACCTGAGAATCAATGGTTCGCTTACGCTAAACCCCAACATGAACTTCTCATTCAATGGCATTACTTATTTTGAAGGAGAAACACCAGCCAAATCATCGTATTCAATCACCATGGCCGGAAAACTTTTCAACAATGCCGTGTATTTTAATGGTGCAGGCGGTGTATGGACATTACAGGATAACCTGACCCTCAATAATAACGACCTTTACCTGAACCAAGGCGCCCTGAATACCAATGACAATAATGTGGAATGCCGGCGCTTTATTTCCACTACAAGCCTTGCCCGCTCATTGAATATGGGTTCATCTTTGTTTAACCTGGGTTCGAACTCCAACCAGGCATGGTATGTTACCGGTTCAAACATGAGCGTTACACCCGGAACATCCGAAATCATGTTTGCCAGCGGTGGAGCCGGATTGTGGAGCCAGACTCCGGCAGCATTGAGCTACAATGATGTAACTTTTGAAAGTGCCACCGGAGTTTCGACTCTTTCCGGTTCAGGCATATTTGGCAAGGTGATTTTTATAGGGAACGGAACAATCAATGGCGATCACACATATAACACCTTGATTTTTTCGCCAGGCAATTCTTATATTCTTGAATCGGGGAAAACCCAGACCATCCTTGAAAATTTTCATGCCTGGGTGAATGATGGAAGCCAGATCAACATGCAGGCAACCACTTCCGGTTCGCAAGCAACCATTTCAAAAGCCTCGGAAACTGTGTGGGCAAACCGCGTTCAATTAAAGGACATGAAAGCCACTGGGGGTTCCATTTTCAATGTTTACAACGGAACCGATCTGGGCAACAATATTGGCTGGAATTTTCTGGGTCCTACCTATTTCGATCAAACGGTAGATATCACTATCGCAAATGGTGAAACCGACTGTATTGAAGCTACCGAAATAATCACAGTGGGCGGCGATGGTAAAACATTTTTTGTTCAAAACGGTGGAACCGCCAATTTGATTGCAGGTTACAAAGTTCAGTTACTGCCGGGTGTAAGGGTTTTCAGCGGTGGAAAACTGCACGCTAAAATATCTCAATATGGAGAGTTCTGTGAATTGGAAGAAAGTATGCTGGCTGCAGTTGATGAAGAAAACATGGAAAACTTGATTGTGAGGGATGAAGCAGATTACCTAATTATTTACCCGAACCCAACTTCGGGATGGTTCAAGGTTCAATTTTCAGGGTTTGGTTCAGAAACGACCATACTTGAGATTTTAGATTTGAATGGAAAGATACTTTTAAACTTAAACCTAAAACCCGGAACTCTGAACCCGGAACTTAATATTACCCAACTGCCAACAGGGGTTTACATTTGCAAAATATATATTGAAAATCAAATAATTATGAAGAAGATCATCAAATTATAATAATAGAACGCGAATGACTCGGATACAACGGATAATCGCGGATCAAAATCCGTGTAAATCCGCCGCATCCGTCCCGATAGATATCTGGATCCAAGTGCTCTAAAAAAATCAAGCCATGAAAAAACCCTACATCCTCCTTCTGCTCTTAGCCCTATTCTCTATGCCCTACGCTCATAGTCAGCAGGGCATCATTCAGCTCCCCGCCACCGGCCAGAACACCAGCTATTACCCCGGTGACGACGGCGACCTACAGATGGGAGTACCCATCCCTGACAACCGCTTCACCGATAATGGCGATGGTTCGGTAACCGATTCATTCACCGGGTTGATGTGGACAAAGGACGCCAACCTCATCGCCACCCGTAACCCGGACTTCGATCAGGACCGGACGCCGGGGGATGGTGATATCGATTGGAAAACGGCACTGGATTATATGGAACTACTCAACAGTGAAAATTACCTGGGGCACAACGACTGGCGCATGCCCAATATGGTGGAAATGAAATCCCTGGTCAACCTTGGATATCCGGACATTGCCCTGCCACCGGATCATCCGTTTATCAACCTGAAAGACGTTTACTGGTCATCCACCACTTCGGAGCAAATGCGCAGCCTGGC
Source organism: Bacteroidales bacterium (assembly GCA_014860575.1). Taxonomy (NCBI): domain Bacteria; kingdom Pseudomonadati; phylum Bacteroidota; class Bacteroidia; order Bacteroidales; species Bacteroidales bacterium. The sequence continues at coordinate 123,494 of JACZJK010000042.1, read as the reverse complement.
CATCACTGTCCTGCTACAGGAGCATTACGCCCATTCCAACATCATCAACCCCGCCGGAGAAACGGAGGATTTTGCAAAAGATCCTGAGATTAGCGGCGGCACGAATTGGAAATACTACCTTCTTCCTGTCCGTGACAGCGGAAATCCGGGGTCGGTGCAAAACCCGGCCACCGGCCAGCGTTACACATTCTATCCGGGGGATGATGGTTTCCTGGCGGAAGGGACCGAATGGCCCACACCACGGCTCGTCGACAACAACAACGGCACCGTCACCGACCGCCTTACCGGGCTGATGTGGACCAAGGACGCCAACCTGATGCTCACCCGCGACCCGGAATTCGACACCAACCAATGGGTCGACGGGGCCATCAACTGGCAGCATGCCCTGGACTACATCGCCCTGTTGAACTCGGAGAACTACCTGGGCCATAGCGACTGGCGCATGCCCAACCGTAATGAGATGACCAGCCTGGTGGACATGAGCCGGAATAATCCAGCGATGCCTGAACAGTACCCGTTTACCAATCTCATGGGGTTCAACTTCGATCTTTCTTACTGGACCTCCACGACACGCGCGGATGAAACCGACCAGGCCTGGATCGTATGGTTTACCGATGGCATGATGGGAGGCGGCAACCGGCTGCAGTATTTGAAAACGGCCGACTGGCATGTCTGGCCCGTGCGGACCGACAACACCCCCCTGCCCACTTCTTCCATCAATGGAACCATAACACTTGACAGCAATCCCTATCCCCACGCCGAGGTTTACCTGAGCGGACCCATCAGCAGCTTTATCCGAGCCAACCTTAACGGGGAGTATGAATTCAACCATCTCCCGGATGGGAATTATACTGTCACCCCTACCCATAAATACGCGCGCTTCGATCCGTTAAGTTACAGCGTCGACCTGAACAACAGCACCTCCACCTGTGACTTCGATGCCTCTTACACGCGGGCTTATGGCTGGGTGGATATCAGCGAGAACCTCTTTCCTGTAGGAGGTGCAGCCGGAGGCTGTCTCTCCAGCCTCTGGTTCATCGGCAACGAAGGCTGGATCACTAATAGCTGCTTTTATAATGAAATCTACCACACTGCGGATGGTGGGGAAACCTGGGATGTACAGACAACATTGGGTGCGAACCATGCCATTTACATGTTGTCCTCCGAAACAGGCTATGCCGGCGGAGAAAGCGGATTGCTCTGCAAAACGACCGATGGAGGTCAGAACTGGAATTTCTTTGGCTTGTCGCCCGGCCAGATCCTGAGCATAGGTTTTTCACCCGATGGATCGATGGGCTGGTGTGGCTGCGTGGAAGGCTGGATTGCTGAAATTACCGAAACAGGCCTTGTACCACAAAACAGCGGCACCTATACCGACTGGGACGGTATCGCCTTTGGCTCCAACGATTATGGATGGACCACAGGATGCTTTGGCCGGAAAATGATCTATGACAATGACACCTGGACTTTTTACGGTGGAGCGCAATATTTCCCCTGCTTTGGTGATATCCAGTTTAACAGACACAACCAGGCCTGGATCAGCTATGGAGGGAAAATGTTACGCCTGAGAGAAGGTATGCTTCAAACCTACTATGAAGATACCCTTGCATCGGTCCTTGGTGTATTCACATCCGGCCTTGATACTATCTGGGCTGTCACCAGCAGTGGCGATGTGCTGATGTGTGCCAATGGAAATGCCGATACCGTGCATTTTTTTGCCGACCACGTGACAGACGGTTACCTGACGGATGTGTTTGCCTCCGATGCCCACCATGCCTGGGCCATTGGAAACAATGGGACCTTATACCGCTACGGTGTGCTGGAAGGATTCCCCTCCGGAGAAGCCAATATGATCGATTTTGTCGTCGACCAGCAGGTGCAACCGGCAGAAATTGATGAAGACGCACAAACCGTTCATGTCATTGTTGAGGAAGGAACCGATGTCAGCCAGTTGATCCCCGAAATTTTCCTTTCCCCGGATGCAACGGTTGATCCCCCCGGCGGCATGATGCAGGACTTCACCTACCCGTTCACCTATGTAGTGACCTCCGGTAATGGCCAGACTGAAAAAGACTGGGTGGCGACGGTTGATATCGCGACAGGGGTTGATGAGCAGGGAGGCATGGAGGCATGGAGGTGCGGAGGCGTGGTGGTATTTCCTAACCCTACACGAGGGAAATTTCAAATCGCAAATTCCAAATTCCAAAATTCAAAACTCAAAGTTGAAATAGTTGATCTGTTTGGTAAGGTGGTTTTCGAAAAGGAGATAGGGAGAAGAGGAGAAGGAGAAATTATTTTTGATATGAGTGAATTGCCGTCGGGAATATATTTTGCGAGAATCTATCCTGAAAATCAAATAATCGTAAAGAAAATCATCAAAATATAAATTAAGGATTAATAAAAACATAATACCAAATAGTAATCCCTCTGTTTCTCTGTGCTTCTGTGGCAAATAACAAAACCGCGGAGACGCAAAATCACAGAGAAAAACATGACGCTATGAAAATATCCCAAATCCTCCTTCTTTGCTTACTGTTCACTCTTCACACTTCACTCGCCCAGCAGGTGATATACGTCGATGCCTCGAACAACACTGGCATTGAGGACGGGACGATGGCGCACCCGTTCAACACCATCCTGGAGGGGTTACAACTCTCCCAGAATGGCGATTCAATCTCAGTTTTTCCCGGTAATTATCCTGAGGATCCGATTCTCATTGAGAAATGCGTCTCCATTGCAGGGGAAAGCCGTTTCTCCACAATGGTGGAAGGAAGATTCATCCTCTCATCAAAACTGGATACCTTGCTCGTGCTGATCAGGAACCTGTGGTGCGAAAACATCATGCACAGCGACAGCGGTTATACACAAACACCACTTTCAATCTTGGAATGCGGCCTGCAGGTCCTGAACGATAACACCCCCTCAGTGAGCGAAACAGGCCGGATAGTGTTAAAGAACAGCATAGTCACGGACAGTATTCACATTGAGAGTGCATCATGCGCTGCCAGAAGGGAGGTTATTGATTGTGAAACTGGAGCTGGACTATGGGTTTGCAGCACTTCATCCGACGGCTTAATAAGGCTCGAAGGCAACCAGGTAACCGGAAGCCTGAGAGTGAGAACGGTATCTAAAAGTGATACGATCTTTATCACAGGTAACACGATTTCAGACAGCTTGGTAATTCTTTCAACGGCCTCGGACCCTGATTTGATCTCGAATAACCAGGTAGGCGGTGGCATCAGAATGTATGCCGTAGCTCACAGCGGTTTTCGTTTCACAGGAAACCAGGTTCAGCAAGGTTCTCTTTCAGCTACATATACGGCACTTTCCGAATCGGTGATAGAAGAAAATACTTTTCTGAATGGCGGAATAAACTTCAAAGCAATAGCAGGGGATATCAAAATTAAGGATAATGAAATCCACACCGATGGCTCGGTAGCCGGGATCAGGCTAAAAACAACAGCAGGGGGATATTTTGAAAACAACACCATAACCCTGCCGTATTTTGAATCCTCCGGCTTGCCTTTTGAAGAAGATACGTTAGCGGTGTGCGCAATCCATGTGCGATCGACTTCTTTCGGGGGGATGAAGGGCAACAAGATCAGCGGCGGCGCTTATGGGGTTTACCTGTCGGCCATCGCTTCGAATGAATTTGATAAAAACGAGATTGAGGATTCGCACTTTGGTCTATACCTACAAAGTGTTTCGGGGTATGTCGACAGCAACCGGGTGGAGTATTGCATCGGCGACGGCATGGTCCTGGATTATCAACCGGAATATGGAGACACCAACGCCATCAGGTTGAATTACAATATCATCCGGAACAATGGCGGTCACGGTATCTGGACGAAAGGAAACTGCCCAATGGGCAGCCTGAAGGAGCCGGGTACAGGCTATAATATTATCAAGGACAATGGTGGCTATGATCTTTATGTGGAAACCTCCGCTGCCTTTGTCGATACTATTTGGGCGCAGAATAACGAATGGTCGCATGACACCGAAGAAGAAGTCGGACAGTTTGATATTTATGATGCCATGGACGACCCGTCCAGAGCACTGGTCATGTTTGAGCCGATACAGTCATTCAGCATTGAGGAATACGAGGTAACTGATATCATGTTGTACCCCAACCCGACCCACTCAAAGGTCAAGCTGATATTTGATAACTGGAGAGTTTCTGTTCATACTGTTGAAATCATGGACATTTCTGGAAAGATTATGAAATGCCATAAAGATCGAACTCTTACACAGCGTAACAATGGAGTAATAGAGATAGATATTAGTCTTTTGCCACCCGGCATCTATTTTTGCAGGGTTCAAACCAATGGCAGTACTTCAGTAAAGAAACTGATAAAGCTTTAAATATTAGCCCTGTCAGGGTAAAATTTAACTATTATGCAACGCATCATCATCATTGACGATACCAAATGCAAGCCATCGCTTGAGAATTTCCTGAAGTTGCTTGGTACGCATGTGCAGTATGATGTTGCAATTACCGGAAATTCTTTACCTAAGCAATTATTGCTTGATAGCATCACGGAAATACCCGGACAAAAGAAGCTTACCGTAAAGTCAGGAGGGAGCAATTATCTTGTGAGTTTTTCGGAAATCATCAGGGTTGAGGCAATCCGGGGGAAGTCACTGCTAATTCTTAGCAATTCCAATTCCTTGCGAACCAACGAAGACATTCGTTATTGGCAGAATAAACTGGGAGAACATGGATTTTTAAGAGTCCATCATGATCACCTGGTCAGCATTTCAGCAATCATGAAGCTGCAATTTGGTGAAGAACCCTTCCTGGAATTGAATGATGGTGTGAAAATTCCTGTGGATTTCATCAGGCAGGAAAGGATCGCCGGCGACCTCGAAAGCTTTCTTTTTTAAATTTGAACAGTTTTCACGCCCTGCATTGTGATGCTTGTTCCTCAGGATAATCGGCGACACCGAAGGCGATTATGCAAGGAAACTTTAAGCTTCTGAAACAAATGACAGTAAATGACTGTTGCTTATTCATACGCTGACAAGTTTTTCATGACTTATCCCAAAAGTTTGGTCATCAGAAAATTAACACACCTGATTACAGGTCTGATGATCGTTGCTCTCACTTTTCTTTTACAAAGGGAAACTCTTTTGTGGCTCATTATTGCAGGATCATTTTTTTCTTTTCTGACGTTTAACTACAAGAAGCTTAATCTGCTTCACAAAACAACTTATAAAAGCTTTGGTACACTTTTTTATCCTCTTGGGATTTTATCGTCCTTTCTGATTCTATATAACATGCCTGTTTTTTACTTTCAAACCAGCCTGTTGGTTCTTACGGTTTCGGATACATTGGCAAATTTTGCCGGGCAGATTAAAAATGGAAATCAGATTGTAATTATCCTACATGACAAAAAAAGCATGCATGGCATTGTGGGATACGTCTTTTCAGCGCTCATCATTTTTTACATCTTTTTGCCCTCCAATCTTACTGCCGATATATTTTTCATGGCCACGCTGCTCTTTCTTGCAGTAATTCTTGAGCTTGCTTCATGGCGGGGTTCTGATAATTTTACAATTCCCGTTGGACTGGCAATAGTTTTGAAACTAACCCAGACCCAACAAGCAGATTATTTATTCCTTTTTGGAGTGTTGCTAATTATGGCAGCAGGAAGTTTTTTCTTGTATAAATTACGCATCCTGTCCCGCATCGGAAGCTTTGTTTCATTCTTGCTGGGGTTTTATCTGTTGGGTGTTATTGGATGGAAATGGTTTCTGCCGGTGCTGATGTTTTTCATTACTTCGGTGGCTTTCACAAAAATTCATTCGGGATTAAAGAAGAAGAAAAAAGAATCCGGCAGCAGAAATGTATGGCAGGTTACGGCTAATATTTTATGGGCGCTTGTCAGCTCGGCTTTGTTTCTAATTACTCAAAATGAAATTTTCATTTACTTTTTCATTGCTTTTGTGGCTGCCGTTACCGCTGACACCTGGGCCAGTGAAATAGGTCCCTTATTAAATAGACGCAGTTTTTCCCTGGCTGATTTTCGTTTCCATGAAGCTGGGATCACAGGAGGAATTTCATTTTTTGGAACGCTGGCAGCAATGGCAGGCGCATTTTTTATTTCTTCAGTCTCTTTTTACCTATTTTTTGGTGAATGGAACTGGGAAGTCATTTCATTGCTTTCATTTTCAGCATTTATGGCATGTTTTGCCGATACCTTGCTGGGTACTTTTGTAGAAGGGAAGTTGTTGAACCGGCTCTATTTTCAGAACAGGATAAACCAGGAATCATTGTCGCCCAATGATATTGTAAACCTTGGTGGCTCGTTTACGGCCTTTCTGTTTTTTCTTTTGTTGAGATATCTATTCTAACATTGCGTCACAAAAAATTTGGAATTTCAACAAGCTTATGCATTGTCGGATCCCAAAATAACAAGGGTATCAACTTGCCGTTTTGAGAAACACCTTTTAAATCAAATAAATCAAAAACCCCACAATCAGCAGGAAGGAAAATGCTATATGAACAAGTACGGTGAATTTTGCACCAACTTTAATTTTATCCGCATCATCATGGTGTTTAAGAATGATACCCGCTGCCTTCGGAAATATGAATACATAGGGAATCAGAGCCAAGAGCAATGCCCAGGTGTTTCCGGGGTAATAAAAATAAAGCGCAATAATGTTGGCGACTATGGCAAGTTGCACCAAAATATATAATACCGATGTAAAGCGGGTGCCCATGCGTGATGCCACTCCATGCTTTCCGCCATCGCGGTCGGCATCCAAATCAATCAATTGGCCAGCCAGTAAAATGGATGAGGTGCTTAGCCCTGTAATGGGCATAAGTAGAAGCACCATAGGATGAAAACCAATACCCTGGCCTACGGTGGCAATGAGAATAGCCATTGGTCCAAATGCAAGCCAAACGAAAAACTCGCCCAAGCCCCGATAGGCAAGCTTGATGGGAGGAGCAGTATAATACTTGCTAAAAAATGCCGAAAGCAAAAATAATCCCCATAAATATGGCCACAATTCCCGGCTTATGAGAAATGTAAGCGCAATGGTTCCTGCAAGCGCCACTAGCAGGCCGGCACGGGCAAGAAAATACATTTTACCAAAAAGTGCAGGATTGTCGAGCAAGACGCCTGATCCGCCACTGGCTTCATTGCGGTGTACATTCACTTTATCGGTACCCTGGATGGTGTCGTATATATCATTGTACACATTGGTGGCTACGTGCAGGCCGATTCCGATGACCAATACGATTATAAAGTTGATAACGTCCAGACTACCGTTAATATAAACGCTCAACAATGTACCCACTATAATTGGGGCAACAATTGAGCTCAGAAATTGTGCTCTGACCATTTTGGCGATACCAGGTTTTGTACTCATGGTTAATAAATCTTTGTTTAATACACTTATAAACTAGAGTATGTATAAAGAGTTCAAGTCAACTTCAATTTTACATAAATTTGGGTTAAATGATTCCTGCTCTGTCTTGGAATTGGTTGGGTAATTTGAAGGATAGGTACTTCGTTATTTACATTTTCGCGTAAACACCAGCTTATATTGCCAATGTGTTCATTGCGTTTTCAAATATAGTCTGAACCGGATTATCTCCCTGTTCCATCCTTGTGAATGTGAACCTCTCCCTTTTCTGTTCTTTTTAATAAAAAAATGATGTGATCTTTGCTGAACCAATATTGCCTTTGATTTATTTCCTATTTTTATTCAAATTTTCAGCAACGTTATTTCTGACCCTCCTAATTGTTGAATTATGCTTGTCAAGACTTTCGGAAGCTCCATTTACGGTATCAATGCAATTACAATCACCGTTGAGGTAAATATTGATATCGGTGTTCAGTTTATGATGGTGGGTTTGCCCGACAGCGCTGTGAAAGAAAGCCATCAGCGGATTGAGGCGGCGCTCAGGAACAACGGCTACAAAATTCCCGGCAAAAAGATTGTGATCAATATGGCGCCTGCCGATATCCGCAAGGAAGGATCGGCCTATGACCTTACGCTGGCCATCGGAATTCTTGCCGCATCCGGACAGATACAAGCCGACCGTGTCGGAGATTTTATCATCATGGGTGAGCTTTCGCTCGATGGCAGCCTGCACCCTATCAAAGGTGCTTTACCTATTTCCATTGAGGCACGCAAGCAGGGGTTCAAAGGATTTATACTGCCTATGCAGAATGCCCGCGAAGCTGCAATTGTTTCCGATCTCGAGGTTTATGGCGCTGAAAACATCAAACAGGTGATTGATTTTTTTGATGGCAACGGCCACCTGGATCGTGTGCATGTGAACACCCGCGAAGAGTTCTATTCGCAGTTGAACCATTATGAGCACGATTTTTCCGATGTAAAAGGACAGGAAAACATAAAGCGTGCGCTGGAAATTGCCGCTGCCGGAGGTCATAATGTAATTTTGATTGGCCCTCCGGGATCAGGAAAAACAATGCTTGCCAAAAGGCTTTCTTCCATCCTGCCCCCGCTCAATTTGCATGAAGCGCTGGAAACCACCAAGATCCATTCCGTAGCCGGGAAAATGAGCAAGGAAGCCTCGTTGGTTTCGGTGAGGCCCTTCCGCTCGCCGCACCACACCATCAGCGATGTGGCTTTGGTGGGTGGCGGTTCGAACCCACAGCCCGGGGAAATTTCATTGGCGCACAACGGCGTACTTTTCCTTGATGAATTGCCGGAGTTTAAACGAACGGTGCTGGAAGTGCTCAGGCAACCGCTTGAAGACCGCGTGATCACGATTTCCCGGGCCCGGTTCACAGTAGAATATCCCAGCAGTTTTATGCTGGTGGCAGCCATGAACCCCTGCCCTTGCGGTTTTTACAATCACCCGGAACGTGACTGTGTTTGCCCGCCAGGTACGGTTCAGAAATACCTCAACAAAATAAGCGGCCCCTTGCTTGACCGGATAGATATTCAGATTGAAGTGGTGCCGGTTCCATTTAAAGAACTGACAGGTACGAAGCCTTCAACACCCAGCGCCATTATTCGTGAGCGAGTTGAGAAAGCAAGATATTTGCAGGAAAGACGGTTTGAGGAACACAAAAATATTTTCTGCAATGCCCAGATGAGCAGTAAACTGTTGCGAACCATTTGTGAAATTGATAATACCGGCTTAACCCTGCTGAAAACCGCCATGGAAAAACTTAGCCTTTCCGCACGGGCTTACGACCGCATCCTAAAGGTGGCCCGCACCATTGCCGATCTTGAAGACAGCACCAATATCCGAACCGAGCATCTGGCCGAAGCCATCCATTACCGTAGCCTGGACAGGGAAACGTGGGGAGGGTAAAAAAATACGATTGTAAGCAAATGTTAAAAGATGAAAGCAGTCATACATATACTGACAATTGGGGGTGTGATAGTATGACTTTGTCAAAGGTATAAATGATTTTAACAGTGCACCCTACTAAAACATCAATTATGACAGATTCACTAAATGATTTGCTGAATAGTGAGGAATGGAAAGCATATAAGGAAAAAATGATTGAAAAGGAGAAATACCTTAAAAATGGGCCAAATGTAATCCATATAGAATATTTAAATTCAATTTTTTCAAAGACTGATTTTGATGAATATGAAAATAAACTTATTGGTGTAGGCCTTGAGTTAAGTCGATTTGATAAAAGTTGTGTAATGTATGCCTGCATGGACAAGTTTGATCTTGTCACTTACATTTCGTTAGCTCCACCAATAATAGTTGAATTGCTCAAAGGCACTGGTTCAAATGTAACTTGGGATGTAATAAAGTATTTATTGATTTCTTCATGGAAAAAAATTCGAAATAAATTTTACACTCGATCTACTTCTCAAATTTCAGAAAGGAAAGAGATTTCTTTTGGTTTAAAGGTTTCACTGGATAGAAATACAACTTTCAATATGGATCTAAAGGGTGATTTGGATGAAGCAGTAATCCAAAACTCCCTGGATAAAGTACTGGACTTCTTAAGGGAACAAAAAGCGAATGATCAATATAAACATCCGGATTACGTATATTTTGATTCTATTTCTGAAAAATGGATTAGAGTCGATGTTGAATCCGAGATTAGAGAGATGATTGAGAGAGGTAAAATGAATAGGAAATAAATATGCCTCGGTGTATATAATTAATTGCGGTTTAAGTGCAGATAATCAACATTATCACCCGCAACAACCTCGGTACTTTTCGACAGGAAAGTGCCCAGCAATCCGTAACTAATCATATACACTGAACATTGACCACCCCTTAAAAGACGACAATGTTTAACTTATTCAAAAAGAAAATGCAGACTGCCCTGACACCTTCAAAACCTACATTGGAGACAGCAAATGAGGAGCATGACAACACTACTAACTTCAAATTCGGACTTGACGTAATTCCACAAGAATACCGACATCACAAAATGTGGGTTAAACATTGGAGCAAATCAAGTGGTGACTATGTTAAGGCAGGCGAGACGCTCTGTGAATTTGAAATTGAGAAATTATGGACAAAACCAATAATCCTTTACGCGACTGTAAGTGGGTATCTAGAGATACATAAACAATCACCGACAGAAAACAATCTCAATTACTTACAGGACAAAGAAAAAATATTCAGTATTCATCGAGAGATTGATGACCAAAAAGCCCAAGAACTTAAAGACAAAAGATTCGAGAATGTTCCGTTCATATTAACAGACCAATTCACAGGGATAAAAGAAATTAAATGGGAGGTCGTTGCTGGCCGGAGACCAGATAAATGGTATGACAGGGGTACTTTCGATAGCTTCATGTTTCTTGCTGGAAACATAAACAATGACACCCTTTTCTTTACGATCAACTGCACAGACAACAAGGATTACGCTGTCTTCAAATACCCAACTAAAGATTACAAATTGACAATTGGATCAGCAATTTCCTTCCTCTTCAGTAATGGAGAAATCATAAAACTTGAAATATCTTCAAAGCCATACAAATATTCAGAGCATTATGCTTGGGGTCACATTTTCGAAACCAAAGTACAATTGACAACAAGTGAACTGGAAACCTTGAAAAATCAAGTTTTTACTCAATGGCAAATTGAATTTGCTAAGTCAGATAAAAAGGTTTCAGGGCAACTTGATAGTGATGCCCAGTACGCAGTTAGAAAACTTGTCAAAGAGTATTTCGATCTTGTTCAAAACCAAATAGACAATTACTAGCCATTGACTGACAAGCAAGATATATCTGCGGAAATAACAATCGACAATGATCATTGCTATGTTTATCTAATGATTGACTTAACAAACAACTATCATAAAATCGGAATATCCAATAAGCCAGGATATAGAGAGAAAACACTCCAAAGCGAAAAACCGACGATAGAAATGCTTTGTTACAAGCGTTTTCCCAACAGAAAAATTGCAACTAGTTTTGAACTAGCATTACATCAATCATACGCTGACAAAAGGGTCAGGGGAGAATGGTTTGACCTGACCGAAAAAGAAGTGCAAGAACTAAATGAAGTATTGACGAAATAAAAAGAATACTAATAACATTGCCCAATAAAAAGGCCTCTGAGCGGTTTGCATTGCCTGATGCGGTTTGCCAGGAAACCAGCGAAGAGTTCTTTCAAGAACAGGATTGAACCAATTTACACCATAAATTCAGATCAAATGATAAATCTAAAAGGGAAAAATGCTCTGATAACAGGTTCTAGCCGTGGTATCGGACAACAAATAGCACTGGGCCTTGCCCAACACGGATGCAATATTATTGTGCACGGCAGAAAGGAAGAAAATACTAAAAAAACGCTGGAGCTGCTGAAAGGCTTTCCCGTGAAAACATATAGTGTTTTTGGCGACTTGTCTGATGAAAAACAGGTGAGCAATCTCATAGGTCAGGTGAGCGCTTTAAATGTGTCAGTTGATATATTATACAATAATGCGGCTATAATGAGGGATTATCGGGGAGACATATGGGCACACACATCAGAGGACTGGTTGGAAACGTACAAAGTCAACGTAGTTGCCATGTATAAACTTTGCGGTGCATTTATTCCTTCAATGATTAAAAATAAATTTGGGAGGGTTGTTAATACTACTTCACGAATAATGAACCAACCGCAGTTAGCTCCTTATGGTGCATCAAAATGGGCAGTGGATAAGTTATCCCACGATATAGCTTCTGCACTAAAGGATACACCAGTTCGAATCAATTATATAGATCCGGGCTGGATAAAGACGGATATGGGTGGTGTAAATGCCGAAAACCCTGTTGAAGCCGTGCTACCAGGAGTACTGGCGCCTGTTTTAGTTGACGATGATGGGCCAAATGGTCAATTTTTCTCTGCAATTGATTCTAAAATCTAAATTCCCTTAAGCATCGTAACAACCGGGCTGACTGATATAACACACCATACTAAGAATGAGACAGATGAATAATATTACAATAATGGTATTACTAATTTTGTTACTTGCTTCAAGCTCCTGCGAAAAACCTTTCAAAGGCTATAAATTTGAACGAGGTAGCCTGCCGGAAACACCTGTAAATCTGTCTGATTTTAATACAGCGTATGATGATTATAACTCCACAGCTCCCAGTTTAGGTTTCTTACTTCCATTTTGCTTTTCAACAAATAGAAATAGCCAGGGAAATGAGTTTGACATTATTTACCAACCCATGAATGTAAATTTTGATAAAACAACAGGAATTTTAAAAGTTACAAATGAATACGATAATTGGGGAATATATATGAATGATTATGAAATCATTAAAACGGGTCTTACGAAAATTACCACCACCGGAAATGAGTTTGGGCCAAACCTTATACCTGCTTACAGTTCAAATAAGTATAATTTCACTTTATTGTATTCTACAGACATAACAGGAAATTCACAAATCAACTTTACTTCAAATAAAACTGATGAAAATTTCTCAGAACCCGAAGAAGTTTCGTTTCTAAACTCTGAATTTGAAGATATGTATCCCGCTTTCAATTCCGGACGGACTAAGCTAAATTTTTGCTCAAACAGAAATGGAGCACGTTTTGACTTCTATTTTGTGAATGTGAACCCTGAAACAGACATTGAACTATTGCTATCGGAAAATTTAAGCTACGAAATTTTCAGGGATACAGTTTTATCAAGCAGTTCAGATGATAAATGTCCGTTTTTCTTTGAGGATAAAATGGTTTTTGCATCAAACCGGGAAGGTGGTTATGGGGGTTATGATTTGTATTATAGCATCCTGGGAAATGGAATATGGTGCGAACCTATAAATTTCGGAGAAACGATCAATACAGAATTTGATGAGTTTAGGCCTGTCCTGATTGATGAAGGTGTTTCTCAGACCCAAACAATGATGGTGTTCTCGTCAAACAGGCCGGGCGGATTAGGAGGGTTTGACTTGTATTTTGTCGGAATTGCAAAGGAATAATATTGTCCAATAACAGAAAAAACATTGGAGAGCGCCTAAGAATGTTCAAAACACTTCTGTAATTGGACACATGCGTGTTTCTTGTTCATTTTTCAAGATTGTATTTTGCATCTGTCCAATAATTCAAAATAAATGAGCCTATCTTTGAACTTGAAAAACCAACAAAGTACTACGAACAATAAACAATGAGAAATAATTTATTTATCGCCTTTGAGGGCATTGACGGAAGTGGGAAAAGCTTGCAGGTGAAACTACTGGCTGAGAGTTTGATAAAAGCCGGTCATAAAGTCTATTCCACTTTTGAACCTACAGATAGTCCAATCGGTTCCATCATCCGAAACATCTTCCAGCATAAAATAGAGGCCGACCACCGTGTAATTGCAGGCCTTTTTGTCGCCGACAGGCTAAACCATTTGCTAAACAAAACTGACGGAATTTTGAAAATGCTGGAAGAAGGTTACACCGTTATTACCGACCGGTATTATTTTTCTTCCTATGCTTACCAGGGAATACACATGCCGCTTAACTGGGTAATTGAAGCCAATTCATTAAGCGCTGACCTGCTTCGTCCTGATTTAAACATCTATATTGACATTTCACCCGAAATCAGCATGCAGCGATTAAATAGCGGTAGAAACTCAATCGAACTTTACGAAACAATGGATAATCTCAGAAATGTAAGAAACAAATATTCAGAAGTGTTTGAGCTACTCAGGAATAAAGAACGGATTTTTGTAACAGATGGCAACCGGGCGCCAGAAGCAATAGCATCGGATATTTGGAATGCAATTTCTCAGATTGCTACTCCATAATCATACAGACTTTTTGCTTAATTTTAACCTCCCCTTTTTTGGACCATGAGAAAGCTTGTCCATTTAATCAATTACCTTGATTATTTGCGGAAATCAAAGTCCGCTCATGGCATTCATTCGCCTTTTGTGTACCAGTTTATTACAGAAGTACTGCATGATAAAACTTATTTCGCCGGATATGAATTGGTAAAAAACGCCAGAAACCGTTTTCGCCGTTCAAAGCAATTGATTGAGATAACTGATTTCGGAGCTTTTGCAGGAAAGCACCGTTTTAAGACCCGCTTCCGAAGGGTAGGTCAAATTGCCGGAGGTTCCGGTGTGCCGGCCCGTATGGGTGAATTACTTTTTAGAATTGTCAGGCATTACAAACCAGAAAATATAATTGAGTTGGGAACCTCGCTGGGGATCAGCACCATGTACTTATCGCTTGCAAACCCCGATGCAAGGATCACAACCATCGAAGGATGTGCCACCACCGCCGAAATTGCCCAAAAGAATTTCAAGGATCACCAACTTGAAAATATTGAACTGCGATGCGGGGAGTTTCGCCATATGCTCGATCATGTTGTTAAGGAAATGCCCCGGCTCGATTTTGCCTTTATTGATGGAAATCATCGCAAAGAACCAACCTTGCATTATTTCAATGCTTGCCTTGAGAAATCGCATAACGGTACTATCCTGGTTTTTGATGACATTTACTGGTCGAAAGGAATGAAGCAAGCCTGGACGAAAATTAAAGCCCATCCGCAGGTCAGTGTGAGCATTGATCTTTTCAGGTTCGGTATTGTTTTTTTCAGGGAAGAGTTGAGTAAGGAGAACTTTGTGATAAGATAATGGGATCGAAAGTCCGAAGTCGGAAGTCAGAAGTCGGTAGGTAGGAGGCAGGCAGTAGGAGGATGGCTTGTTTAATTCCTGTTTCGAACCGGCAACTATAAAAGTTTAGTATTTTTGCTTGTAAAACAAATTGAACACAATGAACCAGGAAGTCATCCAACTCAATGATATTGTAAGAAACTATCACGTAGGAGCCGAAACAGTAAGGGCTTTGCGGGGAATCAACCTGAGTATTAAAAGAAACGAATTTGTTGCGCTGATGGGGCCTTCGGGTTCAGGCAAGTCAACACTGATGAATATTTTAGGTTGCCTCGACACACCCACTTCAGGGCAGTACTTTCTCAATGGAAAAGATGTTAGCAAACTGGATGACAATCACCTGGCCGAGATCAGAAACAAGGAAATTGGTTTTGTTTTCCAAACCTTTAACCTGCTTCCCCGAAGTACTGCGCTTGAAAACGTGATCCTCCCGCAAATCTACGCGGGAATCAGCAAAGCGCAACGCACCGAAAGGGCAACACAGGTGATGACTTCCGTTGGCCTGGCCGACCGCACCCACCACAAACCAAATGAGCTATCCGGAGGACAGCGCCAGCGTGTGGCCATTGCCCGTGCGTTGGTAAACAATCCATCTATTATTCTTGCTGATGAGCCAACAGGAAATCTCGATTCCAAAACCACGGTGGAAATCATGAACCTGATACGGGACATTCATCGTGCAGGAAATACAATTATTGTGGTCACACACGAAGAAGATATAGCCCGCCACGCCCACCGCATTATCCGCTTGATTGATGGTGAAGTAGCCTCTGATGAAGTGAATCGTGAAGCACGAAGGATAAGCGAAGAAGAAAAGATCGCTGGGATATAAGGGTTCAAAGTAGCCAGGTGCTTGGAGCTTGGGGCTTGCGTAGCACTGAACAAAACAAACCGCATTCCGTTTCCAATGAACGTTAATAAATAACAACCAAAAAGTATGAGCCAGGAATGGAAAATCTATACTAAAACCGGCGACAAAGGTGAAACCTCATTGCTTGGCGGAACTCGTGTACCCAAATTCCACGATCGGATTGAAGCCTACGGAACACTCGACGAACTTAACTCATTCATCGGTTTGATCTGTGACGAAGGCGCCGATGCACATACACTCAACATCCTTCGTGAAGTGCAGGACCGCATTTTCACTGCCGAATCTATTCTGGCTGCCGACCCTGACAATCCACCGAAAGTAAAATTGCCTCAATTAAGCGATAGCGATGTGGTGCTTCTTGAGAAGGAAATTGACCTCATGAATGAAACACTTCCGGCGTTGAAATCGTTTATTCTTCCGGGCGGGCATCGCCTTTCATCATTGGCGCATATAGCACGTTGCGTATGCCGGCGTGCCGAGCGAATCACAATTAAACTCGACATGCAACATCCTGTTGAGCCTGTCGTTATCAGGTATCTTAACCGGCTATCTGATTACCTTTTTGTGCTCGCACGCAAGTTTATTTACGATCACAACGGCGAAGAAATTCAATGGAAGGCAAGGATTGAAGGCTAAGCTATTGATTTACTGTTTATATCAGATATTTAACAAAACACTTGATTTATTTGTTAAAAAAATTACTTTTGCAAAAAACTAACACCTAATTCCATAAATGTACTGGACCCTTGAATTGGCTTCAAAACTCGAAGATGCTCCCTGGCCTGCAACCAAGGAAGAACTGATTGATTTTGCAATCAGATCGGGTGCTCCGCCAGAAGTTATCGAAAACCTCAACGAAATTGAAGATGAGGGCGAAATTTACGAAAGCATCGAAGACATCTGGCCAGATTACCCAACAAAGGAAGATTTCTTTTTCCACGAAGACGAGTACTAACCTTTATTTGAAGCCGCCCGCAAGGCGGCTTCAACCATTTTTCCTTTACCTTTGCATGATTTTTAAAAAACAGGAATTATCCTGTAGTAAGCAATATCTTGAAATACAACAGGTTTTTTGAACCTATTCACATAAAGAACGTAGCATCATGGTTTCATTTTTCAGACAACTATTCAAAACAAAATCACAGCGTGACGTAAAAGCAGTTCTGCCACAACTTGCAAAAATCAAAGAAGCTTATGAAGTCATCAAAAACCTAAGCAATGATGAGCTCAGGTTAAAGACAGCAGAATTCAGAAAAACAATCCATGAATTCCTTTCAATTGAGGAAAACCGTATTGCAGAACTCAAGCTCAGGCTCGATACTGAATACGATATGGATGTGAATGAGAAGGAAAATCTTTATAAGGAACTTGATGAACTGGAGAAAACAAGCTACGAGAAAACCCAGGAAATTCTCAACAAGATTCTGCCGGAAGCCTTCGCGGTGATCAAAGAAACCGCTCGCAGGTTCAAGGAAAATGAATTGATTGAAGTAACAGCCAATGATTTTGACCGCAACCTTGCCACAACCCGCGCCCATGTTGAAGTGAAGAACGATAAGGCTTATTATCAGAATAGCTGGTCAGCTGGTGGAAATAAGATTACCTGGGACATGGTGCATTACGATGTTCAGCTTATCGGTGGTATGGTGCTGCACCAGGGGAAAATTGCCGAAATGGCAACCGGTGAAGGTAAAACCCTTGTGGCTACCCTTCCGGTTTACCTGAATGCGCTGCCCGGCAAAGGGGTTCACATAGTAACCGTAAACGATTACCTGGCACGCCGCGACTCGGAATGGATGGGCGTGTTGTTTGAGTTTCACGGACTCAGGGTTGATTGCATTGACAAGCACGAGCCCAACTCTCCCGCCCGCCGCAATGCATATCAGGCCGAAATTACTTACGGAACCAATAATGAATTTGGTTTCGATTACCTGCGCGATAATATGGCCAGGAACGTGGACGACCTGGTGCAGCGCAAACATAATTATTCAATTGTTGATGAGGTTGACTCGGTCTTAATTGATGATGCACGTACGCCATTGATTATTTCCGGCCCAACAGCCATGGGCGAAAAACAGGAATTTGAAGCCTTCAAATCAGAGGTTCAGAAACTTTACAATGCCCAAAGGCAGTTGGTTACAAAAATGCTGGCCGATGCAAAGTCAATCCTTGAGAACCCGGTACCAACTCCTGAAAATGAGAAGCATGGCGGGGAACTGCTGCTGCGAAGCCACCACGGCTTACCAAAGAACAAAGCGCTGATAAAGTTTTTAAGTGAACCGGGCATGAAAGCTCTGATGCAGAAAACCGAAAATTTCTACATGCAGGAGCAGTCAAAACACATGCACATCATTGATGATGAGCTGTATTTTGTGATCGAAGAAAAAAACAACTCGGTGCAGTTAACTGAAAAAGGCATTGATCTGATCACAACGGTGTATGAAGATCCTAACTTCTACATCATTCCCGATATGGGCGCCGCCGTTGCCGAAATTGAGAAAATGACAATCAGCGATAAAGAAAAGATTGAAAAGAAGAATGAATTATTGCAGGACTTTTCAATAAAATCAGAACGCTTGCACACCATCAATCAACTGTTGAAGGCTTATACGCTGTTTGAAAAAGATGTAGAATATGTTGTGATGGATAACAAGGTGAAGATCGTTGATGAGCAAACCGGCCGTATTCTCGAAGGCAGGCGTTATTCTGATGGATTGCACCAGGCAATTGAAGCCAAGGAAAATGTTAAGGTTGAGGCTGCAACGCAAACCTACGCTACCGTTACCCTGCAGAATTATTTCAGGATGTATAAAAAGCTGGCTGGTATGACAGGTACTGCTGAAACTGAAGCCGGTGAGCTCTGGAACATCTATAAGCTGGATGTGGTGGTGATCCCAACCAACAAACCCATTACCCGCGACGACCGCGAAGACCTTGTTTACAAAACAAAACGCGAGAAGTTCAATGCCGTAATTGATGAAATTGAAGCGCTGGTGAATAAAGGCAGACCGGTGCTGGTAGGTACAACATCGGTTGAGACCTCTGAGTTGCTGAGTCGCATGCTTCAGCGCAAAACCATCAGGCACAATGTGCTGAACGCAAAACTTCACCAAAAGGAAGCGGACATTGTTCTTGAAGCCGGTAAAGCTGGAACCGTTACCATTGCTACCAATATGGCAGGCCGTGGAACTGACATCAAGCTGGGACCTGGTGTTAAAGATGCCGGTGGGTTGGCCATCATTGGAACCGAAAGACATGAGTCGCGTCGTGTTGACCGGCAGTTGCGCGGACGTGCCGGACGTCAGGGCGACCCCGGAAGTTCACAGTTCTTCGTTTCGCTTGACGATGATCTGATGCGCATGTTTGGTTCGGACAGGATTGCACGAATAATGGACCGTATGGGTGTGGAAGAAGGTGAAATGATCCAGCACTCCATGATTACCAAGTCCATTGAAAGGGCGCAGAAAAAGGTGGAGGAAAACAATTTTGGTGTTCGCAAGAGGCTGCTGGAATACGACGATGTAATGAACACCCAGCGCGAGGTGATTTACGGAAAACGACGCAACGCTTTGTTTGGCGAACGCCTTGCCATTGATATCTCCAACATGACCTTCGACCTCTGCGAACAGATTGTTGGTGATTACCAGGACAACCGCGACTATACAGGTTTCAGCATGGAAATCCTGAAAACCCTGGCGCTTGAAAACCCAATCAGCGAAAAGGAATTTCTGGCAGCAAATCAGGCTGTTATCACACAGAAGTTATTTGAAGCCGCATCAAAGAACTACAAGGACAAATCGCATTTTATCGCCGAGAAAACCTTCCCGATCATCAAGGATGTGTTTGAACGGGAAACCCGGTACGAGAATATTGCGATACCCATTACCGATGGTATCAAAACCATGCAGGTTGTTACGAACCTTAAAAAAGCCTATGATGATCATGGCCGCGAAGTAATGGTATCCGTTGAAAAAGGGATCACACTGGCCATGATTGACGATTCGTGGAAAGACCACCTGCGCGAAATGGACGAGCTGAAACAAAGCGTACAATCAGCCACCTACGAACAAAA
Organism: Bacteroidales bacterium; assembly: GCA_014860575.1. Classification (NCBI taxonomy): domain Bacteria; kingdom Pseudomonadati; phylum Bacteroidota; class Bacteroidia; order Bacteroidales; species Bacteroidales bacterium. The sequence goes on along the minus strand of JACZJK010000042.1, from coordinate 103,480 downwards.
AGACCCCTTGCTAATCTATAAGTTTGAATCTTTTGAGCTATTTAAAACGCTCATGCAGAAAGTAAACCGCGAAATTGTTTCATTTTTGATCAAAGGCAAATTGCCACTTCAAAATGCCGATAATGTACGCGAAGCCAAAGCCCCGAAAGGAATTGACAACAGCAGGCTCAAAACCGAACGTACCGATATGCTTTCGCAGGCACACCGCACAAGTGAGCCACAGGTCACACAGCCGGTGAGGGTCGAAAAGAAGGTTGGCCGCAATGACCCCTGCCCCTGCGGCAGCGGAAAGAAGTTTAAACAATGCCATGGGAAAATGGCTTGATCCTGAATACTATTTCTCGTGTATACATCTCATTTTTATTAAATCAATCGCAGATGAAATATAAACGAATCTTGTTGAAATTTAGCGGCGAATCGCTGGCAGGAAATAACCAATATGGAATTGACGCTGCAAAACTGGAAGAGTATGCCACCGAAATTGCATCTGTTCATGCTATGGGAACCCAAATAGCCGTAGTGCTTGGCGGCGGAAATATATTCAGGGGTTTCCAGGGCAACACCACGGGCATTGACCGCGTACAAGGCGATTATATGGGCATGTTGGCTACAGTGATCAATAGTCTTGGCCTGAAGGAGGTTCTTGACAATATTGATATTCCATCGGTGGTAATGGGTGGGATTGCCATTGATCCGCTTTGCGAAAAAATCAGCCGCGAGCGAGCCATACAGAAACTTGAAGAAGGCAGAGTTGTAATCATCAGTGGGGGAACCGGCAATCCTTTTTTCACAACTGATTCGGCTGCGGCACTTCGCGCTGTTGAGATCAAGGCCGATGTGATCCTGAAAGGGACCAGGGTAGATGGCATTTATTCTGCCGATCCCGAAAAAGACCCCAATGCTGTGAAATATGACACCCTCAGCTTTGATGAAGCCATTGATAAACAATTAAGGGTCATGGATCTCACAGCATTTACGCTATGCCGCGAAAACAATATGCCTGTGGTGGTTTTCAATGCGAACCAAAAGGGCAACCTGAAGAAAATTATTGAGGGCGAAAACATAGGAACTTTCGTTTCTGCCTGAGCCGGGTGTGTTCACCGCGATGGCGCTCCCGATGGCTATCGGGAGACGCGAAGACACGTTCTTGTACATTTCGCTGCAATACTTTTATTGCCTGCAGCGAACCCGCTTCGTAAAAGGGAATTCCGCGTAGCGGATAAAGTATTGTAGATTATGGGTTTAGTATTTCTATTATTTTCTACGTAGTGGATAAACATTTGTAGCTACACAATAGTGCTTAACAATCTTGAACAGGAGTGTTTAGTCACTCCGGAAACATGAATAACACTTTCCTGCTTAGTGCCTATTTACAATTCCAGATCACAACTTGTCTGCTTTGAGCTAATCCTAACTTTATCCGTCAGACCGCTTTGAACGGTCTGACGGTCAGAAACAAGCCTTTTACGAATTGCTGAATGGCATTATGAAAATTCCTTAGTAATATTAAGTTGTTGTAGCTTGCTGAAATAATAGCTTCATTCCGAACAAAAAAAGGCTGCCTTGAATAAAGCAGCCTTCTGTAATTTCGTTTATACGCTTAGTATTCCCACAAATCCGTTTCCCAAAGGAACATCTGGTTCCTGATTCTTTCGGCTTCGAGCAATGCATCCAGGCCGATGGCATAATCGCTGATCTGGCGGTCGTACACATTGTCTTCCTTGTAGATATAGCTGGCAAACATGCGCTTGAGGAAAACATCATCATAACTTAGCCGGTGTGCGCTGTTGAACCTGTTGAAAACTTCGGCCTTGGCCAGCACGTTGCGGGCTTCTGGGAAATAAATCCAGAAAAGAGGCTCATAACCACGCAATTCGCCACGCTCATCATAGCTGTCGCGAACCGGGCAAATACCCAGTATTCTGGCTTCCATCATGGAACGTTGCTTGTCAAACACCCAGTCTTCTTTAACCCTGAACCGTTTCACATCCATCGCATTGAACCTGGTAATAACAACGGTATCATACCATTCGTAAGGCGGGTTCGGACGTTGGTAACGCATGGTGTCAGTGCGTTCGAGCCTGCGCATAATTTCGTGATAGGTGAGCGGCACAAGGAACTCATCCGTCGGACTTGAAGCATCATACGCTGTAATTGAGCCTTCTTTCAATGCATCCATCAGCACGGTAATCAGGTTTCTCCAACCGTTGTGCGGATATTCGGGATAATAGAATGGCTGGTTCATTCTTTCGCGCATATCTATCACCCTCCAGATGCGTTTCATCCACATTACATCGGCTTCACGGATGTGAGCATACGGAATAGGCCCGCGTTCAGGTGTGTGAATTTTATCGTAAACAGCATCGCGGGGCGGACTGTCGAGGATCTGAGCGAAAGCCTGGGTGCTAAAGGAAACACTGATTCCTATGATTGCCAGAGCCAGGATTAATCTTTTCATTGTTTGAATGTTTAATTGCGTTTATTTATAACTCAAAAACGATTATTGTATTGTGAGACTGATTGTTCCTAAACGGCGTGAACCACCATCCGGACCTCTTGCAACAATATCTTCGAGCCAGATTCTGTCGCCACGGCGGGCATTCTGAATATAGGTAATCATTTCTTCTGAAAGGCGGTTACCATTGGCCGGACGCTGGAAAATATCACCTGATCTAGTTGCCACAAAATTAAAAGTAGTAATCCTGAAATCGAGGTCAAATTCGAAATCGGCAGGCATGGTGGGAATGATAGCAGTTGCTGCGAGCAGGCGGCTCTTGTCAATATTTCCCCCATTGATACCGGCAATGGTAGCTGTAGGGTCGGGAACACGTTTTACACGAAACTCTGAAGATCCCATCTGCCGTCCTTCTGCCAATATACTGATCACTGCAGTGGGGGAAGTTTCGGGTACCGTTACGATCCATTCATTGCCAACCCTTTTAATCTCACCGGAGGATATCCGGGGTTGAATCTGGGAATCCGCCATACCTGAAACAGAGATAGAAACCGGGTTATCAACGCCCACGTAAAATACGTTCATCTTGGTTGCTGACACTGTAAGAGAAGGTTTTCCAACCATAAATTCGTGACTGAAAGGATAGGATTTCATTTGTCCGGTTGGATCTGGAACCTGGATTGTGCCTGCATAACGCTTCAGGCCTTCGCTGCTGGCAGGGAGTTCTATGAGTACCGCACCGTCTTTACCTGCGATCCGGCGGGCAGTGCGTAAATTTTGTTCGGTAACGCTTTCAGCGCCATCCACGAATAATACTTCTGGAGTACTTTTGGTATCGTAAGCTGCAACAAGGATTTCGGCCTGGTAAGTATCGCCAAGGAATACAAAGTTGCTTGACGGGATAACCTTTGCATCAATCTTGTCGAATTTATAGCTATCGGCATCAACAGCAGAATAGAGCAAACTGATAATATCATATTCGGCATTCTGAACCTCGTTGATCATCTTGTTAAGGATGGTAGTGTTGGCAGCAAGAATAGTGTGATAAAAGTTGTGCATTTCCCAGGAATTCCTGTTGCCGCTTTTATCATAGAACGGCCCTTCGGTGTCAAGGCCTATTTTGATTCTTTCGCGGTCAACGGGGTCAAGCACGTTCAGTACATTTTCGCGGTACTGCACGATGCGTTCTTTGATCTGTTCCGCCCGCTTTTCATTAATATAGAAAGTGGTGGTTGCGTCGTACTTATCTTTTGTTTTGGCTTCGCGCAGCGATAATGTTCTGGCTTGTTCAATATCAATTCTTTCAGAATAAGCAATTGCGGCAACAATCATCTCATTGAGATATTCAACAATTTCGTTCGACAAAGTTCTTACTTCCTGGGCTTTGCTGTAAAAGGGGCCAACCTTGGCAGGGTTAAGCTGGTTTTGTTTCTCAAAGGAATAATAAGTCGCTTCAATCTTTTCTGCAAAATTCTCGTTGGTAGCTTCCATGCTCTCATTCACCGTCACAAAAGCGTCCAGCACTTGAACTGACACATTGAGTGCCAGCAAGGCTGTGAGCACCAGGTACATCATGGCGATCATCTTTTGCCGCGGTGTCTCTTTATATCCAGCCATAATTCAGATTAGTTATTTTTTGTTAAACAAGATGATTTTTTGATCCCTGAATTATTTAGGGTTTACATTCATGGCTGTAAGCATATTGCCATAAACATTATTGAGAGCGGATATCTTTTTGGTAAGCGCATCAACCTCCTGCCTGTATTTGTTCATGTTTTCAGCGGTCATATCAACGTTTGAAACAAATTGATTTACCGTTCCCTGAAGTTTGCTACTAGTTTCAATTTGTTCGCTAAGCGATTTCAATTGGAGTTCATAAACCGTATTTAAAGCAGAAAGGTTTGTTGATATTTTCTTGAGCTGTGTATTGTAGTCGCTACCATCAATCTTGGTAAGGTCAAGCATTTCGGCTGATTTTGCAATCTGCTCAGCTGAATGTGTGTAATGTTGTGATAATTCATTTGCGGCAAGGGTAGCTTTCTTTACTGCCTGCGAAAACTCACCGGTAGCATTTATATCTCCCTTAATAGTGGCCGATGCTTCTACGTAAGCAGTTGTTAAATCTGCAGCTTTCCGGGAAGCATTGTTCATATTTGTTGCAAATTCTTTTGAAGCCAGACTGTTCTGTTCTAAAATTTCTGATGCCAATCCAGAAGTTTCGGTGAGCTTGTTCACCGATGCTGATGCACCTTTCATACTGCTGACGAATTCTTTGGAGGCTACGGCTGCAGTAGTTACATCAGCAAGATGTGTTGCATTGTCGCTGAATTTGCGCAATCCATCGCCAAGGCTTTGAATCAGTTCGGGCCCTATCTTGGCTTCATCAAGCATTTTATCAAGCTGCTGAGAGGCTGAGCCTTGTTTCGATGCCACTTTCATGGCTGGTTTCGGGCCGTCTTTGCCGTCATGATACATGTGAGCAAGTTCAGGGTGCACAAGGCTCCAGTCGGGTTCAACATGGGGTGGTTCGAACGCTGAGAAAAAGAATATTATTGCCTCGGTACCAAGTCCGACGATCAGCATAATGTCAGCATAAGGATAATGGTTGATTTTGAATAGTGCACCTAAAATTACCAATGCAGCTCCCCATCCATAAAGCTTCGACATGAAGTTTCTGAAGCCTTTGCTTCTTACAATGTTGTTCAGACCCATTTTGATTTGATGTTTAAATTAAAAATGATGTAGTTAAAAGAGTAGATCCTAATTATATATTCTTGACGCCCTTCTCGGGTTATCGCCTTGTTGACGGCCAAGGTAACTTTGTACATTGCGGAATCCAACGTAAGATTTCGCCGTATCCTGGTATTCGTAAGAGCGAGTGCTTGTGTTCAGGTAGTATGCAATATCTTTCCACGAACCGCCCCTGATTACCTTGCGCTTTAGCACCGGAGGATCGGTTTCGCTGGCGTTGTAGGTATAGGCAGGGTTCAGGTCCCAGGTAAAGTTATATGCTGCTTCATGGTAAGCATCGTTGGTCCACTCAGCCACGTTTCCGGCCATATCATAAAGTCCGAAATCATTGGGTGGATAATGGGCAACAATCAATGTGGTAAGACCGCCATCAACGGCATAATCGCCACGTAAAGGTTTGAAGTTGCCAAGGAAGCAACCCTGATCATTGCGGGAATAAGGCCCACCCCAGGGATAAGGGCTAAGGGTGTTTCCGCCACGTGCTGCCCATTCCCATTCAGCTTCGGTAGGAAGGCGGAAATCCATAACAGTAGCCTGACCACGGCCAACAAGATAAGCAGAGAGTAATTGTGTACGCCAGATGCTGAAAGCACGGGCTTGTTTCCAGTTCACACCTACCACAGGATAATGGTCGTAAGCCGGATGCCAGAAGTATTTTTCTGTCAAGGGATCGTTAAAAGCATAGGCGTAATCATGTATCCACACAAGGGTATCAGGAAAAACGTTGATTACTTCTTTGCGCACATATACCGAGCGGTCGCGCATTCCCTGTGGACGGTTCGCAAAAGCGCCGTCTTTTGAATCCCCTCCGGTATAGTCTTTTGAAGCGGCTGCGCGAAGATCAACCCAATAATACTCATAATAGAGTTTACGTGAGTCAATTTCCTTGAGGCGGAAATAGCGCTCGTTCTCAGGAAGAAACATGTCTTCGAGGATGGCCCGTTCTTCTTCTCCGTCCCATTCGATGTCCTGGTCCCAATTGATGCGTGGCGGGTCATATACTTCACCGGTCCTTCTGTCTTCTTCAATGAGATAAGTTTCCGGAAATGATTCGCCAAGAAGGTAACGGGCAATGGAGTCCCTCACCCAATGGACAAACTGGCGGTATTCGTTATTGGTAACTTCAGTCTCATCCATGAAAAATGCGGAAATGGAAACCGTTCGGGGTTGATGCACAAAAGCCCCAGTAATATCTTCATCACCTACGCCCATAGAGTAACTTCCCATTGGGATGTATGCCATTCCATAAGGGTCGGGCTGATAAAATTTGGTGCGTTTTTGAACTCCAACCAGTTCTCCTTTGCCGGCGCTTCCACAACTGCCAAGCAGGACAAGACTAAGAAAATAAATGGATAATCGTTTCATTGTTAAATCAATGTGTTCATTAAGCAGATTAACGGATATAGCATCTTATTATTATTTACCGCTCCTTTAAATTTGGCGGCCAAAGGTAAGTATTAATTATAAATGACGGGTATTGCGGTAACTTTTTCGTATTTGTTCTAACTCCAGCTTAAAACAATAATTGATCATTATTTCATGGCTGCCTGTTGCCCCAACGGCTGAAAGAGGTACATCGTAGGAATAGCCAATTCTTAATTCATTCAATGTTGCCCCTACTAATAGCACTATTGCATCCTGAGGCCTGTAGCTTAATCCGCCCCAAACCTTTTGGTTATACATGACAAGGGTATTAAAATCATATTGAATACTGGCTCCATCGGACTTTATAAATACCGAAGGCTGTAATTCGTAGGCCGAATTTCCTGCCAGCGTTAACTGGTATCCGCCCGATAAAAAATAATGCCTCCTGAAATTGTTAAATGCACCCGCGGCATTGCTGTATTCTTTGCTGCTTTCAAGCAATCTTGATGAGGAAAAACCAACATAATATTTTCCGGGCATTTGATAAAAGAGCCCAAAGTTCATATCAATCATCATAATGCTGGCCTCACCGCCGCCAAGGCTGTTAAGCCTCGGGTCAGTCTCATCAACAGCCTGAAATTTGCCTGCGTCCAGAACCGAATTGATAAAATTTACCTGTAAGCCTATTCCCAGCCGACCTTCACGCATTGTTCTATGATAAGAATAACCAAGGCGGACATCGTTGATTGTAAAAAATCCAAGATTTTCCTGCATCACACTTCCGCCAATTCCACCCCTTAATGCAGGCACGGTGCCATCAACGGTGATTAGATAAGATTCGGGTGAGACCCTTTCGCCTGTGGAGGTGTCCTTGAACCCAACCCACTGCTGTCTTGCAAGCCCTGTAGCGCAAATAGCATTGCTAAGCCCGGCAAAACCGGGATTTACGCCCATGTGGTTAAACATATTCTGGCTGAATTGTGGTTCCTGTTGCCCCTTGGTTTGCATTGCAAAAAAAGTGGTAAGCAAGAGTAAAATAATTTTACCAAAAAAGTGCATTCAAATGATCTTAATGTCAGAAATAGTCGGGCAATCAAAACAATAATCATCGCAATTAAAAGACATCAACTGTTTATCAAATAGTTGTAAACCGGCAACGACCACCATTTGTTTAAAACGGTGCAATAATACAATTTTTTTTTGCCTGCCCCTATTGATAACATTGAAATCTTAAGCGTTAACAGACTAAAATAACTCAATGAAGCTCCTTTTATTATGAGGATGGATTTATCCTGCATGATAAACTTCTAATTTTGCGGTCGCATTTAAATTTTTCAATCACCAATTCATTACAACATGTCCTTTATTTCACAGGAAAAACCCTTTTCCAGGCGTTGGCTGATCAATTATGGATTGATCGTCATTGGGTCCTTTATACTTGCAGCGGGATTCGTATTTTTTATCACTCCCTACAGGATTGTTCCCGGAGGTGTGTATGGGATCTCTATTGTGATCCATTTTATGACCAAGGGAATGTTTTCCTTTGCTCCGGATGGATTTCCTATTGGTTTAATGGGGCTGATTCTAAATATTCCACTCACAATCATTGGAATCAGGGTACTGGGACCAAAGTTTGGAGTTAAAACTGTGCTGGGTTTTGTGCTGACCTCAGCCTTCATGGATGGCTTAACTTACTGGCGGGGCGATTTGCCCTTGGTTGAAAACGATGCGCTACTTTCATCAATCTTTGGCGGAGTACTGATCGGGTTCGGGCTGGGGCTGATCTTTAAATCAAAAGCCAGCTCCGGAGGCAGCGATATTGTTGCTATGATCTTTAACAAGTACACCCGGCTGCCGGTGGGTCAACTTATCATTTATGTTGATTCCGTGATCGTTCTGGTGGGCCTGGCAGCCTTTGGCGATTGGAAAATTCCTTTGTATTCCTGGATCGTAATATTTATTACCGGCAAAGTAATTGATGTGGTCATGCAGGGCGTTAATTACGACAAAACGCTGTTTATTATTTCCGATAAATACGACGCCATCCGTGATAAAATCATCAATGACCTGGATCGCGGAGGCACATTCATTTCCGGGAAAGGTATGTTTAACGGCGCAGAAAAAACAATCATCTTCACAGTTGTGAACCGCCGTGAACTGGCCATGATCGAGGAGTTTATACATAAAACCGACCCCCGGGCATTCCTTACCGTGATGGATGCCAACGATATCATCGGGGAAGGCTTCAAATCGCTTGACGAGAAAGTAGCGGATTGAGGAGATCGGTGTTCGGCGTTCGAGGTTTGACGTTCCGGGTTCAAGGTTCCGGGTTCATAATTCGAATGTTCTATTGTTCAATTGTTCTATTGTTAGTTCAAGGTCGTGGTACCAGGTTTATAGGGTTTAGGAGTTTAGAGGTTTAGTTTGGTTTTAGGGTTCTTAACATGGTGCTCTGCGCTCCTCTTGTCTCTAGTGTCTTGGTTCTTGTGTCTTGGTTCTTGTCTCTTGTTTCTTGGCTCTTGATGAAAAACATTACTTTTGCATCCTGTAATCCTACGGAGCAAACGAACATCTCATGACCACAGAACCCGGGAAACTGCTGGCTACCATCAACACCCCTGCAGATTTGAGGCAATTGCCTGAAGATTTGCTTCCGGCATTATGCGATGAACTCAGGCAGTATATCATTGATGTGGTTTCGTTAAATCCGGGCCATCTGGGAGCCAGCCTTGGTGTAGTGGAACTTACCGTTGCCCTGCATCATGTTTTCAATACGCCGTTTGATCGCCTTATCTGGGACGTTGGCCACCAGGCTTATGCTCACAAAATTCTCACCGGCCGCCGCGATGTGTTTCATACCAACCGCTTATATAAAGGCATAAGCGGGTTTCCACGCATGAGCGAAAGCGAGTACGATGCTTTTGGAACTGGACATTCCTCCACCTCCATTTCCGCAGCGTTAGGTATGGCCATTGCATCGGATTTTTTGAAAGAACCCAGCCGCCAACATGTTGCCATTATCGGCGATGGATCCATGACCGGCGGAATGGCCCTGGAAGCGCTGAACAATGCCGGCGTTTCAAATACCAACCTGCTGGTAGTGCTCAACGACAACGGCATCGCCATTGATAAAAACGTGGGCGCTTTAAAAGAATATCTGACCGATATTGTTACTTCGCGGGCATATAACAAACTCAAAGACAAAGTCTGGCTGATGATGGGTGGCCGCGGTTCCTATGGCAAGAATTCCCGTGCCATTGTCAAACAAATAGGTAATGCCCTTAAAACTACCATTTTCAGGAAAAGCAATCTTTTTGAAGCTTTTAATTTTCGCTATTTCGGCCCCGTTGACGGGCATGATATCATCCGGCTAACCAACCTTTTGCGCGATTTAAAAAACATTCCCGGCCCAAAACTGCTGCATGTGATCACTAAAAAAGGCAAGGGCTTTGCCAATGCCGAAAAGGATCAGACCACTTATCATGCTCCAGGTTTGTATGACCGCAAAACCGGGATACTGATTGAACACCCATGTGCGAACCAACCCCCCAAATACCAGGTTGTGTTCGGAAAAACAATATTGGAACTGGCCGAAAAGAATGATAAAATTGTAGCCATCACCCCGGCCATGCCAACAGGCAGTTCGCTCACTTATATGATGGCAAAAATGCCCGAGCGTGTTTTTGATGTGGGCATCGCCGAGCAACACGCCGTTACTTTTTCGGCCGGGTTGGCTGCCGGAGGAATGATCCCCTTCTGTAACATTTACTCCAGTTTCATGCAGCGGGCTTACGACCAAGTGATTCATGATGTGGCGCTGCAAAACCTGCATGTGGTTTTCTGCCTCGACCGTGGGGGACTAGTGGGCGAAGACGGCGCCACCCACCACGGCGCTTACGATCTGGCTTATTTTCGTGCGATCCCAAACATGATCATTTCGGCTCCCATGAACGAGGAAGAACTGCGCAACCTTATGTTTACAGCACAGGAACACAACACAGGTCCCTTTGTGATCCGATATCCCAAAGGCCGTGGCGTGATGCTGCAATGGAAAACGCCTTTTAAAATACTTGAACCGGGCAAGGGCCGCAGGATGTGTGATGGCAACGAACTGGCCATCATTTCCATTGGGCATGTGGGGAATTACGTGCAGGAAGTGCGTGAAAAACTGCTGGCTGCCGGAATCAGCATCGCGCATTACGATATGCGTTTCCTGAAACCCATTGATGAAGAAATCCTGCATGAAGTGTTCCGCAAATTCAAACAAATTATTACCCTTGAAGACGGAACCATTGTTGGCGGATTGGGAAGTGCAGTACTGGAATTTATGGCCGCCCACAATTACAAAGCTGCCGTAACCCGCCTGGGCATCCCCGATAAATTTATTGAGCAAGGCAGCGTGGAAGAGCTATATCACGAATGCGGGTATGATGCCGAAGGGATTTATAAAACCATTTTTTCGCTCTTGAACCTGAAACAGGAAAGCCTTGCAGTGACTAGCATTAATATTTGATTTAAGACCAAGGATCAATGAATAGCGATTTGCATAGTTTAAGAACACTTCTAACATCGTTAATCCTCGTTCCTCCTTCGGCGGACATGTTCGTAAATCAGAAATAACAGCAAGTCTATGATAAAGGAGAAGTTTAAGGTGCACTAACCCCATCCTATCACTCCCAGCGATCGGATGGGTAAAAAACCCTTGGCAACAATATCCGTCAGACCGCCTGGAGCGGTCAGACGGGTAATAAACCCAGACAACAATAATCAAACTGCGAAAATCCGCTGAATCCGCGTCATCTGTGTTCGACCGGGAAGAAAAATCTACCTGAAAAGATTCCTGATATCGTTGGTATTGGCAAAAACTACCAATGCCAGCAAAAGTATCATTCCAACAACCTGTGCGTACTCTAGTACCTTGTCGCTGGGCTTGCGGCCCGAGATAAGTTCATACACCAGGAACAGCACATGCCCGCCATCCAATGCCGGTATTGGCAAAATATTCAGCACCGCCAGCATGATGGAAAGAAATGCCGTCAATTCCCAAAAAGCCTGCCAGTTCCACACCGAAGGGAAAATGCTGCCGATGGTGATAAATCCGCCTACCGATTCATACGCCTTGGTTTTGGGCGAAATCAGCAGCCTGAGCTGTTTCAGATAATTACCGATGCCGGTATAGCCTTTTGAGATGCCGGCAGGGATCGCCTGGATAAGGTTATATTCTTTTGTTTTCAGATTAAAATAGTGCTCAAGTTGCTGAACGGTGGAAACGCCGATCAGGCCTTCTTCCGGCACAGCAACGGCAAACTGCAAAGTGTCGGTTGCCCGAACAACGCCTATATCCACGGTTTGATTTTTGAAATCGGGAATGCGAGCGCGGAATTGATCAAAATAAGGTACAAGTTCGCCGTTGATGGAAATAATGCGGTCGCCTGTTTCAATTCCGGCATTCTTTGCCGGCGAGCTTGCTGCGAACCCACCCACCTCAAACGGAAAGCGAATGCCAATGAAATCGGGTTCGCGCTGCTGCAAAAGTTTTGTGACAAATCCGTCAGGAACCTGGATGTTTACAGGTTCTTCATCGCGGATCACACTCACGGTTTGAATATTATCGAGTATGATTGTAATTGGGATTTTAAAGAACTCGCCAGCTGGTTTACCATCAAGGGCAACAATGCGATCGCCACTCTGCAACCCCATTTCTTCTGCCATTGGACTGGCCACGATACCAAACTTTACTTCTTCGGCGGGCAAATATTGTTCGCCCCAGGTGGCTAAAACTGCAATATAGATTGCAAAAGCCAGGATGATATTCACAGTTACTCCGCCAACCATGATGATCAGGCGCTGCCATGCAGGTTTTGAACGGAACTCCCAGGGCTGTGGCTCACGCTTCATTTGTTCGCGGTCGAGAGATTCGTCAATCATACCGGCAATTTTCACATAACCTCCCAATGGCAGCCAACCAATCCCGTAAGTGGTTTCTCCAATCTTCTTTTTAAAAAGTGAAAACCATGGGTTGAAGAAAAGATAAAAACTCTCAACACGTACCTTGAAAATTCGGGCTGCAATATAATGCCCGAGTTCATGAAAGATAACCAGTATGCTGAGACTGAGTAAGAGTTGCGCTGCTTTAATAAGTATTTCCATTTATAAATTAATTTTTCTGATCAGCTCTAACGCCCTGATCCTTGTTTCATTGTCTGTGAGAATATAATCATCAAGATTTGGTTCGGGTATAAAAGGAAGCAGTTCCATACATTGTTCAATTGCATCGCTCATTTGCAGGAACCCTATTTTATCTTTTAAAAATGCTGCGACCACAATTTCATTGGCGGCATTGAGCATGCAGGCTGCGTTGCCGCCTTTTTCAAGCGCTGAATAAGCGAGTGCAAGATTACGAAAATTTGCGGTATCAGGCGGTTCGAAACTAAGGTTCGGATAAGCTAAAAAGCTGAAACGGGGAAAGTTCGATGGAAGCCTTTCGGGAAAAGCAAGCGCATATTGAATGGGCAGGCGCATATCAGGCAGGCCCATCTGCGCTTTTATTGAACCGTCTTCAAATTGAACCATGGAATGAATCACCGACTGCGGATGCACTACTACCTCAATTTGTGAAGGGTTCAAATGAAACAGCCATTTTGCTTCAATCACCTCCAGGCCCTTGTTCATCATGGAAGCTGAGTCAATAGTGACCTTACAGCCCATTTTCCAGTTGGGATGGTTCAAAGCTTCATTTTTTGTAACCCTTTGCAATGCTTCGCGGCTCATACCCCGGAACGGGCCGCCGGAAGCGGTGAGGTAAATTTTCTCAACCGGATTGTGAAATTCGCCCTGCAGGCATTGAAAAATAGCGCTGTGCTCAGAATCAACGGGCAAAATAGCAATCCGTTTTTCAGCTGCTTTGCGCATAACCAGATCACCGGCAACCACCAGGGTTTCTTTATTTGCAAGGGCAATATGCTTTCCGGCTTCAATGGCACAAAGGGTTGGTTTCAGACCCGAAAAACCTACCAATGCTGATAACACCAGGTCAATTTCATCCATCTGCACAATCTGGAATAACGAATCTTCGCCTGCAAACACTTTAATATCATGCGGCATCAAAGCGTTCTTTACTTCATTGTAATATTTTTCATTGCCAATCACCACCGCATTGGGCAAAAATTCAATGGCTTGTTTTATCAGTAAACCGGCGTTCGACATTGCGGTGAGCACTTCCACGCTGAAGCGTTCAGGAAACTGCCTGATAACCTCCAGGGCCTGGGTTCCTATTGAGCCCGTTGAACCCAGTATGGCAATTTTCTTCTTCATTGGTTGATGGTGGTGATGGTTGTCAGTGCAGATGTATTGTTGTCAGAAAATCATGTAATCCCTTGGGTTCAAGGCATTGCCATTGTACCAGAGTTCGAAATGAAGATGCGGGCCGGTGGAATACTCGCCCGATTCGCCAACAATGGCAATCGGTTCGCCGGCACGTACATAGGCGCCTTCTTTTTTAAACAGCACGGCATTATGTTTATACACGCTTATATAATTTTGCTGGTGCTGGATCACAATCACATGGCCGGTTTCAATTGTCCAGCTTGAGATAAGCACAATGCCATCAAGTGTTGCTTTCACAACTTCATTCTCGGGTGCAACTATATCAATCCCATAATGGTTTTCAAGTGGGTTAAACTCGTTGGTTACGATCCCCTTTAATGGGGAAAAAAAAAGCTGCCCGCTCAGTTTCCCGGTTGATATGATTTCTGAGGTACCAGTAATTGAATACATCCTTACCTGGTTCTCAAATTCTTCGCGAAGAAGGGAATCGGCTTTTGAATGCGTTATTTGCACTTCGGTGTACTGCCTGAGCAATGAATCGTTTTTTTCATAATTGATATCTTCAGGGTCTTCGCCCAACAGTATGAGGCGCAGGTTTGAAAGATATTGTTCGTTAGCGCCCAGCACAAACTCCAGGCTGTCGGCACGGGTGTGCAAATCATACACATTCTTGCTCAGATTCACATCCGTATAGCCCGGAATGTATTCGCGCAACGAGGTGAAAGCGATTATGTAAGTTGTTAATATAATGAGTAAAATGGCTATGGACCCTGCAAACACAAATACATTCAATCGCGAAAGTCTGAAGGAAAGTTTTTCCTCATACGTTTCATCATCCCTGATCACCAGGCGATACCTGGCCCGCATGCGCTGATACCAGCGCTTTTTTTTCGGCTTATCAAGTTCCTGGAGCAATTCATTCATGGGATAAAGAGGAGGTTAAGCGGGTGCAAATATCGTTAAAATACCTTTGCCGGATTATTTTGAACCAAACATCAATCAGAACGCTTGCAATTGAAAGCTTGTTATACTTTTGCAAAGATTCCCCATAAAATAATAATTTTGCCGGGAATGAGTTAATACAAAGAACTCCTAAAGCATATCACAGGTTTTGTTGAAGCGCCTCATTTTAATATTCTGAACCTTGAGAATCAATTACCGCTCAATATCGTTTGTTTCCTTTTTGTTACTGATCCTTGCAGTAACGCTTACTTCGTGTTCAACAAAAAAGAACTCGTTCACGCGCAGGGCTTTTCACAACCTTACATCGCATTACAATACTTATTGGAATGGCAATGAGGCCTATGAGGAAGGTTTGCGCGAACTTGATAAGCAGATAAAGATTAACTACACCGAAATTCTTCCGGTTGAAGATTTTGGCGATATGCAACAGGCACAGGCTATCAATACCTATATGGACCGGGCCATTGAGAAAGCATCGAAAGTGGTTCAAAAACACACCATGTTTTTTGAGCGTAAGGAGCAGGTAAAAAGAGTTCCGGATAGTTACCAACTGATTGGGAAGGCATACTTCTATAAACAGGATTACTTCAGTGCAAGGCAAACATTTGAGTTTGTCGCACAAAAATACGAACGTCAGCCAATCCGCTTCAAAGCTCAGTTATGGCAAGCCCGCACTGCTATACAGTTAGGTGAATTTGAACGCTCCGTTACCCTGCTCGACAATCTTCAGAACCAGGTCAGGCGTAAAGATTTCCCCAAAGAGCTGATTCCTCAGATACCCGTTGTGTATGCCTTGCATTACACCGAACAGAAAAGCTACCAGGAAGCAAAACCTTTCCTGCGTAAGGCGGCAGAACTCAGCCGCGACAAGGATTTCACGGCACGCATGTATTATATTCTGGCTCAGATCCACCAGGAAGAAGGCGCTTTTGCCGATGCCAGCAGTTATTATGCTAAGGTGATTAAGCTAAATCCTGCTTACGAAATGCGTTTCAGCGCCCAGATAAGTATGGCCCAGAGTTTTGATGCAACAAGCGGAAGCAGCCGGCAAATAGTTGCCGATCTTAACAAACTGCTGAAAGACTCCAAGAACAAAGACTATCAGGACCAGATTTATTATGCGCTTGCCCATGTTGCTTTACGCGAAAACAACGACAGCGCCGCCTACAGATATCTTCGTGAATCAGTGGCTACCAGCGTTACCAACGATTTCCAGAAAACCTTGTCGGCCCGCAAGCTTGCCGATTTGTATTTTGCGATCCCACAATACCAGGATGCCTACGTTTATTATGATACAACAATGCAGACGCTGCAGTTCGACCATCCCGATTATGCTGCCATTGACAAAAAAACTACAGTGCTCAGGGAATTGGTTGGCCATTTGAACACCATTCAACTCCAGGACAGTCTGCAGATGCTTGCTGCCCTGCCGGAAGAAGCCCGCAATAAAATTGTTGACCAGATTATTGCAGATTACCAGGCCGAACAGGATCGGATAAAAAAAGAAGAAGAACTGCTAGCCTCTGCAACACCATCATTTACTCCAATGCCTGGGCGTGATCCAAGTCGTGGCATGTTGCAGCAGGTAACCGGCGGTGGCTGGTATTTCTACAATCCGCAGGCTATCAGTTTCGGGTTTTCTGACTTTACCCGAAAATGGGGTCGCAGGAAACTTGAAGACAACTGGAGGCTTAGCGATAAACGCACTTATAGTTTTGATGGAAACGATATGCTTGCAGCTGAAACCGACTCGATTGATGAAAAAGGGGGTGGGAAAGGTGCCAGCGATCCGCTGAAACGTGAAACCTACCTGGCCAATATTCCATCCAGTCCTGAGCAGATTGAAGCCTCAAACCGATTGATTTCGGCTGCCATGTACCAACTCGCCTATGTTTTCAGGGAAGGCTTACAGGATTATCCCAGATCGGCTGCAACTTTTGAGGCTTTCCTTAACAGGTTCCCCGCTGACGAACAGGTACTCAACGCCCATTATCACTTGTACACACTTCATACAATTGAATGCAATCAAGCCAAGGCCGATGAGTACAAACGCATCATCATTCAACGCTATCCCGATAGTGAATATGCCTCAATCTTATCCGATCCTGAATATTTTTCGCGGCAGGAAGCGGAGAAAAGAAAAGTGGAACTTCTTTACGAAGACACCTACAAGGCCTATAAAAGCAATCAGCACCAGATGGTGGTTATTTACAGCAATGAGGCTGAAAACACTTATCCCGACTCTCCCTTGCTTCCAAAATTTGCTTATCTGCGCGCTTTGTCTAAAGGTGGAATGCATAATCAGGACACGCTTATTGCAGAACTGAAAAGCTTTATTGCCGACTATCCGTCAAGTGAAATTATACCTTTGGCACAAGGAATCCTTGCCGGTTATGGCATAGAGGGATTTGAAGATGAAGATGGCAAAGTTGCCGTTCAACAGGAAGCGCCTTCAATTTATTCGTTTTCGCCTGAGCAAAACCATTTCTTTGTACTTGTGGTTGATCACAACAAAACCAATGTTGATGCCACACGTATCCGTATTTCCGATTACAACACCAGAAATTACAAACTTGACAATTTAAGCGTAAACACGGTGCTGATTGACGATAACAACCAGATGATATCTGTAAGCAACTTTGCCGGTATTGAGAAAGCAATGGCTTACTTTAATGCAATAAATGAAAGCGATTATGTTTTCTCACCGCAACTGAGAAGGGATTCACAGTTCTTTGTGATTTCTTCCGATAACTACCCGGTCTTTTATCGTGATAAGGCAATTGCCACCTATATGGAATTTTTCCAGAAGCATTACTTTCAAAAATAGTTTTATAAGCTTAAAAAAGAAACCCCGTCAGAAATTAATATTCTGCCGGGGTTTTACAATTTCAGGCTGGTTGTTTTATTCAGCAGGTCTTAGTTCGTAGGTTCGCATTGGTTTGTAATCCAGCGCCCACAGCCAGATTGGCCAGATGAAAAATCCACCGATGATGGCGCCCACGTTGGGTTCTTCATTTCGGGTCACTGTTGTTGCAAACGGCTCATAACCTTCCTTCTCAAGCACCACGGAAGTGCTGGAGAAAATAATCTTTTTATCAGAGTGCGTGTGGGGGGTTGTACCTACAGTTTCGCCATCAATGTAAATCTTAGCTCCGCTGGGAACCGATTGGATCAATGTAGTGCTTACGCAACTGCTTAGAAAAATGGTAGCAGCCATAAGCCCCACCAGGATTTTTGAGGATAAAGTTTGTTTTTTCATGACAATAATGATTTTGTGAATTGATGTTAGACATTTCCGTGAGCGCAAAGTTACAATTGTTGTGCCTTTTCTTGATTAAATGATAGGAACTGAATTTTTTTCCTCTCCTGAACTTTACTTAACATATTATCTGCGTATTGAATTAACCTTATTTTTGCCCCACAAATCTTCCCATTGTGCGATTCGTAGAAATCCTTTTTATAGCTATTGGCCTTTCATTGGACTCATTTGCAGTTTCGCTGGCTGTAGGCATGTCGCACAAAAAAATGCGCTGGCCTGTCGTGATACGGGCCGTATTTTTCTTTGGGATTTTTCAGGGCGGTTTTGCCGCACTGGGCTGGTGGTTTAGTCAGTCGTTTAAAGAAATGATCGAACATTTCGATCACTGGGTGGCTTTCGCTCTTTTGCTTGGTATTGGAAGCAAAATGATCTGGGAATCTATTCGATCCAACCCCGGCGACAGGTCGTTCAATGTTGAAAAATACCTGATTCTTATCGGCCTTTCCATTGCAACAAGTATTGACGCACTGATCGTTGGCATGGGGTTGGGTTTTTTGGAAATGCCAATTCTTTTATCGGTTGCGTTGATTGGATTGGTGACAATAATATTTTCTCTTACAGGTTTCATACTCGGCATCAAAAACGGATTTCGTTTGTTGGGTAACAGGGCCGAATTGCTCGGCGGCCTGATCCTAATCGGCATCGGAATAAATATGCTGATTCAACACTTAAATTATTGATTATGGCAATCATACGCATCACCAAAGCTTTCAATTTTGAAATGGCACATGCCCTCAAAGATCACGAAGGGGCTTGCCGCAATATCCACGGCCATACTTATGAGCTATTCGTTACCATTATTGGCGAACCCAAAGCCGAGGATGGCCACCCGGCTAATGGCATGATCATGGATTTTAAAGACTTGAAGGAAATTGTAAACAAGAATATTGTAAAGCTTTACGATCACGCTTTTGTGGTAAGTGAACGATCACCATGGGCAACTGACAAAGGTGCTCAAAGTTGCAAGCTCATTGTGCTTCCTTTTGAACCCACCAGCGAAAACCTGGTGGCGGAATATGCACGGATTCTAAATGAAGCACTTCCCTCGGATGTGAAACTCCACAGCCTGCGGCTTCGCGAAACCACCACGGCCTACGCCGAATGGTTCGCAAGTGACAACCAATAAAAAAGCCGGCATTGCTGCCAGCTTTTTACGTTGTTTGCTATCTCTATTTTTTAAGTCTATTCACTTTTTTGAGCCACTACTTTTGCAGTCAGAAACTCCGAGTTCATACGGGCAATCGTAGTCACCGAAATCCCTTTCGGGCATTCGGCTTCGCAGGCGTAGGTATTCGAACAGCTACCGAAACCTTCCCTGTCCATAGCAGCCGTCATTTTCTGAACCCTTTCACGGGCCTCAATTTTACCCTGAGGAAGCGTTGATAACTGGTAAACCTTTGATGCTACAAACAGCATGGCCGAAGAATTTTTACAGGCAGCTACACAGGCTCCACAACCAATGCATACGGCAGCATCAAATGCCTTGTCGGCAGAATTTTTGCAGACTGGAATATTGTTTGCTTCGGGCGCTGAGCCGCTATCTATTGAAATATAACCTCCGGCGGCGATGATCCTGTCGAAGGCTGTGCGGTCAACAACCAGGTCCTTGATAACCGGAAATGCTTTAGCCCTCCACGGTTCGATCACGATGGTTTGTCCGTCTTTAAAGAAACGCATGCGCAGTTCACAGGTGGTCGTTTTGCCTTCGGGGCCGTGAGGCTGTCCGTTAATATATAATCCGCATGAACCGCATATCCCTTCGCGGCAGTCGTGGTCGAAACTGACGGGATCCTTGCTTTCCTTGGCCAGTTTCAGGTTCAAGGCATCCATCATTTCAAGGAATCCCATTTCGGGCGAAACATTATCGAGTTCGTAGGTTTCAAATTTTCCTTTGGCTCTGGCATTCTTTTGGCGCCATATCTGGAGTTTTATTTTCATAATCTGGAATTTTAGTGATTAGTTTTTAACAAGCTGTTGTTCAGGTGTTACTTGTAACTTCTTACTTTGAGCTCCACAAACTCAAAATTAAGTTCTTCTTTATGCAACACTGGGTCCTGATCTTCGCCCATGAATTCCCAGGCTGAAACGAAAGTGAAATTGGAATCGTCACGTTTGGCTTCGCCTGTTTCGGTCTGGCTCTCCTCACGGAAATGTGCCCCGCAGCTTTCTTCACGGTTCAAGGCATCAATGATCATCAGTTTTCCAACTTTAAAGAAAGCGATCATTCTTCCCGCTTTTTCAAGCTCCTGGTTAAATTCTTCGCCGTTTCCTGCCACAAGCAGATCGGACCAGAATTCCTTTTCAAGATCGTCAAGTTTTTTCAAGCCCACATTCAACCCTTCTGCGTTACGGAACATACCACAATGATCCCACATGATCTTGCCCAGCCGTTTGTGGAATGTTGAAGGAGTTTGTTTGCCTTTTATTGAAAGCAACTTGCTAATAGTTTCTTTCACCTCGTTTTCGGTTTTTTCAAATTCGGGCAGGTCGGTTTTTATTTTGGGAACCTTTATTTGATCCGAAAGATAATCAGAAATGGTGTAGGGAATAATGAAATAGCCATCGCCGGCACACTGCATCAGCGAAGCGGCACCCAATCGGTTCGCACCGTGAACACTGAAATTTGCTTCGCCAATGGCAAACAGACCGGGTATGGTTGTCATCATATTGTAATCAACCCAAAGCCCGCCCATGGTATAGTGCCCTGCCGGATAAATTCGCATGGGTTCGGCATACGGGTTTGTTCCTGCGATTTTTTCATACATTTCAAACAGGTTTCCATATTTGTCTTCAATGGCCTTTTTTCCTTGTTTATTGATGGCGTCTTTGAAATCGAGATAAACGCTCAAGCCGGTTTCGCCAACGCCATAACCGGCATCGCAGCGTTCTTTGGCAGCGCGCGAAGCCACATCGCGGGGAACCAGATTACCAAATGCCGGATATCTTCTTTCGAGGTAATAATCGCGTTCTTCTTCAGGAATGCTGTTGGGATGTCGTTTGTCGCCTTTTTGTTTTGGGACCCAAACCCGGCCATCATTGCGCAGCGATTCCGACATCAGGGTCAATTTGCTTTGAAATTCATTGAGAACCGGAATACTGGTTGGGTGGATCTGGATAAAACTTGGGTTGCCAAACAGAGCACCGTTTTTATATCCGATCCAGGCTGCCGAGGCATTGCTGTTTACAGCCAGGGTCGAAAGATAATACACCGTACCGTAACCACCAGTTGCAAAAACTACTGCGTGCGCAGCATGACGTTCGATTTCGCCTGTTATAAGATTGCGGACAATTATGCCTCGCGCCCTTCCGTCAACAACTACAAGGTCGAGCATTTCTCGACGGGCATACATAGTAACAGTTCCTTTTGCAATTTGCCTGTTCATGGATGAGTATGCGCCCAGAATACACTGTTGACCGGTTTGCCCCTTGGCATAAAAGGTTCTTGAAACCTGCACACCGCCGAATGAGCGGGTTGTAAGTGCGCCGCCGTAATCCCGTGCAAAGGGAACACCCAAAGCGGTGTAATGGTCAATCACCTGGTTGCTGACTTCGGCAGCACGGTAAACATCGGCTTCGCGGGAACGATAATCACCGCCTTTGATCATATCCAAAAAGAGCCGGTAAACGCTGTCGCCGTCGTTGCGGTAATTTTTTGCAGCGTTGATCCCGCCTTGTGCGGCAACGCTATGCGCACGCCGGGGACTGTCCTGGTAACAGAATACTTTTACATTGTATCCAAGCTCTCCAAGCGATGATGCAGCACCGGCGCCGGCAAGCCCGGTTCCTACAATGATAATATCCAGTTTCTTTTTATTGGCAGGATTTACCAGTCGCATGGCTGCTTTATGTTTTGCCCATTTTTCGGCCAGCGGGCCTGCGGGTACTTTTGCATCGAGTTTGGTCATAATATTATTGAATTAGCTGTTTAATCAATGATAATTAATGGCTTATCCCTTGAATATGAAAAGGAAATAAATCGGGATAACCGCGAACCCTGCTGCAATGATGATGGCATAAACCGTGCTGATCAGTTTTACTGCAGGCGTGTATTTGGTGTGGTTCAAACCCAGGGTCTGAAATGCGGATTGCAGGGCATGGCTCAGATGAAAGCCAAGGAATATAAACGAAATCAGATAGAACGCTGAGAACAATGGCTGCTGGAACAAAAAAATCGCTTGCGGATAAAAGTCGTGTGTGTCTTCCATAATGCCAGGCTGGGGCGCCATTCCTATTTTGATGGCGTAAAAATGCCAGAGGTGAAGCAGCAGAAAAACAAAAATGATTGCTCCGGTGTGAAACATGTATTTCGACATGAAGTAAGTGTGTGACTTTTGGGAAACTTTGTAACCAACCGGCCGTGCAACCCAATTCTTTACTGTGATCAGAATACCCAGCAGAATGTGAATAATATATCCTGCAAACAATACTATTTCCATGACTTTTATCACCGGGTTGGTTGCCATGAAATTTACTGCCTGCCGGAAAGTTTCCCCTGCATCGGCCTTGAGCATCAGTAAATTAATAACCAGGTGAACAGCTAAAAAAGTAATCAGAAAAAGACCGGCCAGGGCGGTAATAACTTTTTTGCTGATAGAGGCAAATGTTAAAGTTGAATCACTCATATTGATGGTTAGTTAATCATATAATTTGTAATGCCTGAAAGGTATGTCAGGTTTTTTCCTTTATTTTGTATGCTTCTGACGAGTAACAAAAGTAAATACAATATTAATCTTCAGAAAACTTTTTAAATAATTTATAGCCAATCTAAATAGATACTGTTGCCATGAGATACGACCCTATCAGCAAAGAGTTTTTTATTCAGAACCGGGCATCGCTCGTAAAGAAGCTAAAACCGCATTCCCTCGCCGTTGTCAATTCCAATGATGAAATGCCCCGAAATGGCGATCAGAATTTTGTGTTCAGGCAAAACTCGGATTTGTTTTACCTTACCGGCCTTGATCAGGAAAAATGTATTTTGGTGCTTTGTCCGAACCATCCGCTTGAAGCCATGCGGGAGCTTGTTTTCATTCCAAATGTGAGCCGCGAGCAAGTGATCTGGTACGGTGAAAAATATTCGCCGGAAGAAGCAAGCGAAATTTCGGGGATTAAATCTGTAAAATTTCTCGAAGATTTTGAAATTACATTTAAAGATTTGGCTTCGCGTTCAGAGTGCATTTATTTGAACCAGAACGAATACCCAAAATACATCACCGAAGTGCCTTACCGCGATTTACGCTTCGCCAATAAAATTAGAGAACAGTTTCCGGCACATCCGGTTGAAAGGCTGGCTCCTCTTGTTTCCGAACTCAGGCTGGTGAAAGGGCCAACGGAAATCGCCATTATGCAAAAAGCCTGCGACATTACCGAAAAAGGATTCAGGCGTGTGCTTGCTTCTGTTCGGCCTGGCATGATGGAATACGAAGTTGAAGCAGAGTTCAGCCATGAATTTTTGCGTCATGGCGCTGCCGGATTTGCTTATCCGCCTATCATCGCCTCTGGAAAAAGCGCCTGTATTTTGCATTATAATATCAATGATAAACCCTGCAAGGATGGCGATCTGTTGCTGATGGATTTTGGAGCCGAATATGCCAATTACGCAGCCGATTGCTCACGCACCATTCCGGTAAACGGGAAATTTACCCCACGGCAGCGTCAGGTTTATGAAGCCGTTCTCAGGGTTCTGAAAAAAGCGATTAAACTTTTGGTGCCAGGTATCACACTGGATCAGGCGCAGACCGAAGTGATCATACTTATTGATGCCGAGTGTATCGGGCTCGGTTTATATATCGAAGAGGATAAGAAGCAAAAACCTGAGAAGCAATTTTTCTTCGATTATTATATGCATGGGGTTTCGCATTTTCTTGGCCTCGATGTGCATGATGTTGGCAACCGGCAAATCGTGCTTCAGAAAGGAATGGTAGTTACCTGCGAACCTGCAATTTATATTGAAAAAGAAGGAATTGGGGTCAGGCTGGAAAATGATATTGTTGTTGACGATGAACCCATTGACCTGATGGCCGGCATTCCAATAGAAGTTGATGAAATCGAAGCGTTGATGGGCAAAAGAAACCAATAGACGAAATTTATAAATCCCAATTAAAACACATAACATGTTCAACAAAAGCGTTTACACCGAAAGAAGAAACCAACTAAAAAAAGATGTATCATCCGGATTGATATTGTTCTTGGGCAACGAGGATGCCCCGATGAATTATCCGGCCAACACTTATCATTACAGGCAGGATAGCAATTTCCTGTATTTCTTTGGGCATAACCTTGCCGGCCTGGCAGGCATCATTGATATTGATAATGGCAGCGATATTCTTTTTGGCGATGATATTGATATTGAAGACATCATCTGGATGGGACTCCAGGAATCAATGCGCGATAAGGCAGATAAAGTTGGCGTCAGCATTACTGAACCTTACATTAAACTTTCCGGATATATAGCTGACGCGGTGAAACAAGGCCGCAAGATTCATTTTACCCCGCCTTACCGGGCAAAGAATATTCTGCTGCTTGAAAAAATGCTTGGCATTCATCCATCACAAATTAAGAATTACGCATCACTTGAGTTGGTCAAAGCTATAATTAAACAGCGCTCAGTAAAAGATGCCGATGAAATTGCTGAAATTGAAAAAGCCTGCAATACAGGATATGAGATGCATACCACAGCCATGAAAATGGCCCGTCCGGGTTTAGTTGAGCAGGAAATTGCCGGTGCGATCGAAGGCATTGCCCTGAGTAAAGGCAACGGAACTTCTTTCCCTGTGATCCTTTCGGTTCGGGGCGAAACACTGCATAATCATTTTCATGGCAACGTGATGAAAGATGGCGATCTGTTATTGATTGACGCCGGTGCAGCCACTTTCATGGATTATACCAGCGACTTTACCCGCACAGTTCCTGTCAGCGGGAAATTCTCACCCAAACAGAAAGCCATTTATGAAATTGTACTCGAAGCCAACGTGAAAGCTATTGAAGCCTGCCGCCCGGGAATCACTTACAAGGAAGTTCATTTGCTTGCAAGCCGGATCATCGCCAATGGCCTGAAGGAAGCCGGTTTGATGAAAGGAAATATGGAAGATGCCGTTAAGGCCGGAGCACACGCTTTGTTTTTCCCTCATGGCCTTGGCCACATGATGGGCCTGGATGTGCACGATATGGAAGACCTCGGCCAGATTTATGTAGGTTACGATGATGAAATAAGACCCAGCGATCAGTTTGGAACCGCCTACCTTCGCCTTGGCCGCCGCCTGCAGGAAGGATTCGTGCTGACAGTTGAACCTGGTATCTATTTCATTCCTGCGCTCATTGACAAATGGAAAGCCGAAGGACTCCATACCGGGTTTATCAATTACGACAAAGTTGAGGAATACAAAGGTTTTGGTGGTGTTCGCATCGAAGATGATATCCTGATCACAGCCGATGGGTATCAGTTGCTTGGCAAGCCCGTGCCAAAAGCCGTGGCTGAGATAGAAGAGATCATGAAGAAATAAAGCCCAAAGGCTAAAATTCAAAGTTCAAAATTCAAAGGAAGACCATGGTATCATAATATAATTCTGTTCTGCGAATAATTTTTCAATATTTGAAGGAGTTAGAGCTTAATACTTTAGACTTTGAATTTTAGACTTTGAGCTTTGAATTTTGAACTTGCAAAAACCTGACTTATGAGCCAATACATTGAATTTCGTTCACAGAACGTACATTACACCGATACAGGCGAAGGGCCTGTGCTGGTGTTGCTGCATGGATTCACTGAATCGCTTGCAATCTGGAAACCCTTTTCAGAAGAACTTTCAAAATCTTTCCGGGTGATTTGCGTGGATTTGCCCGGGCATGGCCGCTCCGCGAATTTCGAAGCTGTGCATAGCATGGAATTTATGACAGAGGTAGTTCATGCAGTGCTTTCTTTTTGCAGGATTCAGCAATGTGTGATGGTCGGACACAGCATGGGTGGTTATGTGGCGCTGGCTTTTGCCCATCTTTATCCTGAATTTCTGAAAGGATTGGTTCTTTTCCATTCGCAGGCGGATGCCGATAATGAAGAAGCCCGCCACAACCGCGATCGCACCATTGAGATCGTACGACAAGACCGCTCAGGCTTTATCAACCAGTTTATTCCCGATTTATTTGCCCCTGCCAACCGTGAGCGCCTGGCCAGTGAAATAGAAGTGCTTACAAATCAGGCGGGAAGCATTTCGGGTAAAGGATTGGTGGCTGCATTGGAAGGGATGAAGGTAAGACACGGATGGCGTGATCTGCTTCAAACGTTGACAATTCCAGTGCTTTTCATTGCCGGCAAGCAGGACACCCGAATCCCAATTGATAAAGTGATAGAACAGATTGCCCTTCCTAAGCACGCCGAAGCATTGTTACTTGAAGGAGTAGGGCATATGGGTTATCTGGAAGCGCCGGAAATTACGCTTGGAGTAATAAGTGATTTTACGAAAAGGATAAATAAAGCCTGATCAAATGCCATATAACTCATGATCCATGATGTATTTCATGATTTCACGGGGAATAAATGATTCCACATCTTTACCTTCCTTCAGAAGCTTGCGGATTTTTGTGGACGAAATCTTTATCAGCGGAGCTTGTGTAATTGTAACATTGGGTCTGCTGGCAAAGGGGCTGCTAACTTTCTTTTGCCTTGGATAAACCAGCAGTTGATATTTTTCTAAAATCTGCTCATAGTTTTTCCAAAGCTGGAACTCTTCTAGGTTATCCGAACCTATCATTAGAAAAAAGCTTCTCTCGGGATGATTTTTTGATAGTAACTCCAGCGTATCAAAAGTATAAGAAGGTTTTGGCATCCAAAACTCCACATCACTTACTTTGAGCCTGGGCTCAGAGCCAACAGCCACATTCAACATCTCAAGCCGCTGTTCAGCGCTGGCCAACGATGCTGGATCCTTTAGCGGATTTTGAGGGGAAACGATAAACCAGACCTCATCAAGGCTTTCGTGTTCAAGCATATACCTTGCAATGATCAGGTGTCCGTTGTGCAACGGATTAAACGAACCAAAAAAAAGTCCTGTCTTCATTTTATCAGGATTCATGACTGGTCAGAGGTTTATAAATGAATCAGCAATCGTATTTTGCCGGAAATGCCAGCAATCCGCCGTTTGTTTAAGCAAGTCAAAATTAGCAATTAGAAGTATGCCCCAACCATTACCTGCATCAAACTCTGTATTTTTGTGAAGCCTGGCCGCTCTACAGAAACAGAGATATTTATTTTAGTTTTGCAAGGAGCCTCACACTGAAGCATCCAAAAAGCAGGAATTTTTTAATAAAACAGTTTGGAATACAGGCTCACAATTTCAGATAAATCAACAAAGCCCGGGTTTATGTGTTTAATCCAAAATCCCTGTCATGAATAATATTGAACCGTACAAGTCAAAGAATCATATCCGCGTTGTAACCGCCGCTTCGCTGTTTGATGGGCACGATGCCGCCATCAATGTGATGCGCCGGATTATTCAATCCACCGGCGTCGAAGTCATACACCTCGGGCACGATCGTTCCGTGCAGGAAATTGTGGACTGCGCTATCCAGGAAGATGTTCAGGGCATTGCGCTTTCATCTTATCAGGGCGGCCACATGGAATATTTCAAATACATGTACGATTTGCTTCAGGAGCGCGGTTCGGGACACATCAAAATATTTGGCGGTGGCGGTGGTGTGATCCTTCCCCACGAGATCAAAGAACTTCAGGATTATGGCATTGAGCGCATTTATTCGCCTGACGATGGCCGCTCCATGGGCTTGCAGGGCATGATCAACGATATGGTTGAAAAGTTGGATTTCCCACTCGGCAAAGATATATCAATTGAAGCCAAAGACATAAGCCACAACAATCCGCAAACCATTGCCCGCCTTATAACGGCAACCGAAAATTATCCTGAAAAAACCCGCACGCTACTTGATACTATTGCCAAAGATTGCAGTCGCATCCAGTCGCCGGTGATTGGGATTACAGGAACCGGAGGCGCAGGAAAGTCATCCGTGACCGATGAAATCATCCGTCGCTTGCTGGTTGACTTTCCCGAAAAACATTTTGCCATTATTTCGGTTGATCCTACACGCAAACGCTCCGGTGGCGCCTTGCTTGGCGACCGCATCCGTATGAATGCTGTGCATCATCCGAACGTATATATGCGTTCGCTGGCAACACGCCAGGCCAATGTTGCTCTATCAAAACATATCAAAGATGTACTCTGCATCATCAAAAATGCAGGATTTGACCTTGTTTTGCTTGAAACTTCCGGGATAGGCCAAAGCGACTCGCAAATAACCGAGCATGCTGACCTTGCGCTTTATGTAATGACCCCTGAATTTGGCGCCCCAACCCAACTTGAAAAAATTGACATGCTCGATTTCGCTGATATGGTTGTGCTCAACAAAGCCGACCGCCCCGGTGCAGCCGATGCCCTCAATCATGTGCGCAAGCAATACACCCGCAACCGCCTCCTTTTCGAGTCCGATCCTGAAAGCCTGCCAATTTATCCAACCATTGCCTCGCGGTTTAACGATCCGGGTGTGAACCGCATGTATACCGCGCTCATCAAAATGATTGACGACCGCACCATGCAGGATTTCTCCAGGAAACTACATGTAGAGGAAGAGCCGGGAAAAATGACTCCGATTATTCCAGCTTCACGGGTGCGCTATCTTTCTGAGATTGCCGAAACGGTTCGCAACTATAATACATGGAGTGAGGAGCAATCAACGCTTGCACAGGAATATTATGCACTTATGCTGAGCGCTGAGAACATGGGCAAGGATAATGAGACCGATTCGAACCTGAAGAAATCCCTTTTACAAAAAGCCGAAAAGATCAAAGCAAAGCTTGAACCCGAAAACCTTCGATTCATTGAATCCTGGGAAACATTAAAGAAAAGTTATAGCGACGCGGTTTTTGAGTATACGGTTCGCAATAAAACCATTCGTGTTGAAACCCACACCGAAACGCTTTCGCACCTGCAGGTTCCAAAAATCGTCCTCCCTGAATTTATGGGTTGGGGAGACCTACTGAAATGGCAGCTGCTAGAAAATGTTCCCGGTGAATTTCCTTATGCAGCGGGTGTTTTCCCATTCAAACGCGAAGCCGAAGACCCCACACGCATGTTTGCCGGCGAAGGCGCTCCTGAACGCACAAACAAGCGTTTTCATTACCTGAGTAAAGGCATGCCCGCACGACGTCTTTCCACGGCTTTTGATTCGGTTACATTGTATGGTCGCGATCCTGGTGAAAGGCCAGATATTTACGGTAAGATAGGCAACTCCGGAGTTTCGGTTTGCTGTCTTGATGATGCCAAGAAACTGTATTCCGGCTTCAATCTTGCTGATCCGGCTACTTCGGTTTCCATGACAATTAATGGCCCGGCGCCGGCATTGGTTGGCTATTTTATGAACACGGCCATTGATCAGCAGTGTGAGATATATATCAGGAAACATGGCCTGACTGACGAAGTCGGGAAAAAAATCAAAAAGATTTTCAAGGATCGCAAAACCACACGCCCGATGTATAATGGTCCACTTCCCGATGGTAATGACGGACTTGGGCTCATGCTGCTGGGCGTTACCGGCGATCAGGTGCTCCCGGCTGAAGTGTATGAAAAGATCAAAACTGATACTTTATCGGCTGTACGTGGAACGGTTCAGGCCGATATTTTGAAAGAAGACCAGGCGCAGAACACCTGTATTTTCTCAACAGAATTTGCCCTGCGAATGATGGGCGATATCCAGGAATATTTTATCACTAAGAAGGTCCGGAATTTTTATTCGGTTTCTATTTCCGGGTATCATATAGCTGAAGCCGGCGCAAATCCTATCACGCAACTGGCGTTCACACTGGCCAACGGCTTCACCTTCCTTGAATATTACCGCTCCCGCGGAATGAAAGTAGACGATTTTGCACCCAACTTCTCCTTCTTTTTCTCCAATGGCCTGGATGCCGAATATACAGTGATAGGCCGTGTAGCAAGAATAATCTGGGCAAAAGCACTCAAGCATCTTTACAAAGCCTCTGATCGTTCACAAAAACTGAAATATCATATTCAAACATCCGGGCGTTCGCTGCATGCCCAGGAAATTGAGTTTAACGATATCCGTACCACCTTGCAGGCGTTGGGCGCTATTTATGATAACTGCAACTCCCTTCACACCAACGCTTTCGACGAAGCAATCACTACGCCCACCGAGGATTCGGTTCGCAGGGCGGTAGCAATACAAATGATCATCAACCATGAGTTGGGCCTCGCCAGGAACCAGAATGCGCTGCAGGGTTCTTTCATCATTGAGCAACTTACCAATCTAGTGGAAGAAGCCGTATTACAGGAATTTGAACGTATTACGGAACGCGGTGGTGTGCTCGGCGCCATGGAAACCATGTACCAGCGCAACAAGATCCAGGAAGAATCATTGTATTACGAACACCTGAAGCACAGCGGCAAACTACCCATTATGGGTGTGAACACTTTCCTTTCGGCAAGCGGTTCGCCCACTACTATTCCAGGCGAAGTGATCCGTGCCACCGAACAGGAAAAGCAAAACCAGATTGCAACACTACGAAACCTCCTGGTTCGCAACGAAGAGGAATCTCATATTGCACTTGACAACCTCAAGAAATCTGCCCTACGCAATCAAAATACTTTTGATGCTTTGATGGAAGCCACAAAGAACTGTACGTTAGGACAGATCACCCAGGCGTTGTTTGAAGTGGGTGGGCAGTACCGGAGGAATATGTAGAATCCGGTACAATTACAATTTTTTCTATTTTATTCAAAAGGTACAAAAGCAATTGCTTTAAAGCTATCTAGCTTTATCGAATTATACGCTTAAAAGGGCATATTAAACTCACAGCTCATTTATCGCAGATAGAAAAGCCTTCATAAATTCAACAATCATTGCTCACTGGATCTACCAACAACCGCTCCTGTAATTGCCTCAACATTCCTTAGTGAACAAATGTTACCTTCAGGGTTTTTTTAAGGATATTCCCGGTTGCCAGAAATTTGGCAGTAACTATATAATCACCTTCATGCTGGATGGCGTGGTTAAAGAATGGCCAGTCAACATTGAATGAATATTTGTAATTCCCGGTCAATTCAAAAGAATTATGGGTATTGCTAAACTTGATTGTCTTACCCCATTCCCAGATCAGTGTCCTGTTAGGATCATGAATGGTAAATTCAAAGAATTGGGAGGTAGGGCAAGAGCCCCGGTATTCGCCAACGGCAAGCCATCTGTAATCCAGGATTATTTTCAGGTTGTTCAGAAAAGGTGGAGGTCCTCCAATCTGTGGCATTTTATTCACCCACATCATTTGATCTTCGGCCGAGTAAGTGTTTCCCACGAATGAAAGTTGCATACTGAGCTTGCTGATGGTTGGCTCGTTTGCTGGCAATTCGCCTGTTAATTCTTCGCCATAAGGAATGATAGTTTTGTAGTTGATACGGCCTTCCTGCAGTTCGCCTCCAATCGAGATCTTTCTTGCCAGGAACGCATGCAGCACCGGGTCAATATCCCACAGTTCCGATTTCTTTTTGATGGGGTATTCCGTGATATCCCTTTGTGGTTCAAGTAATTGTAAGTAGTAGGCTGGCCCTTCTGATCGTGAACCTATTTCAGCCAACATCGCGTAAAGGTAACCATTGAATTTGTCCATAATAATTCCTCCAATTTTAATTAATAATGGTCTGACCACCATACAGTGGCGGGTAATATTAAAGCCAGGCCAAGACCTGGTTAAAATTCCTGATAAGTTATACTAGTTTTATGAGGCTATCCCTCGTTAAGGAAGAGTATCTTGTTTAATAAATTCAACCGCATTGGAATTGGACAATACAGTTAGCAATTCAAGGAAGCGTGGTTAGTCAGATGATTGAGCAATATGGGGATAGTAAAGCATGTAGTGTTCAAAAGTTTTATTAAAAGTTTCAAAGATCAAAAATGCCTGATTATATTTTTCATTAACCTTCAGTTTAAAGAGTTATGCAAATATAGTGATGAATTTGGGTGAAAACAAGTGAACGAGGATTTAATAGCTAGGGGGAAGGTTTGATCATGTAAAATATAATATGATCCCACTCAATTCCGAACACTTGTGTAACTTTGAGCGTTTTTTTACCAACCTTATATCCTGTCTGCTATGCTGAACACCAAAATCCTTGTCATTTATCCTGAAGTCACAAAAACAAAAATGGCTATTTATCAGAACGGTGAAGTTACGTTTCTGAAAACCATCAGGCACAAACCCGACAAACTCGAAAGTTTCAATGATATCAACGATCAGCTTTTATTCCGCGTGGATGCCATTATGAACGAACTTAAAGACAACGAAATTGAGCTTGGCGCTATCAAAGTGATCATGGCCCGTGGTGGACTGATCAAGCCGTTAAAAAGCGGAATTTATGAGGTAAACGAACAAATGAAAAAAGATCTGCGCACAGGTGTAATGGGCCGCCATGCCACCAACCTGGGAGGTTTAATTGCCGATGAAATTGCCAAACAACTGCCTGCTGCAAAAGCTTATCTTGGCGATCCGGTTGTAGTTGATGAACTCGACGACCTGGCAAGGGTGAGCGGGCATCCATTGATTGAACGCAAATCCATTTTTCATTGCCTGAACCATAAATATGTGGCACGCGAGTATTCCAAGTCAATCAACAAGCCATACAACGAACTCAATCTAATTGTTGCCCATATCGGTGGTGGAGGTATTTCGATTGGCGCACACCGTAAGGGAAAGGTTGTAGATGTAAACCAGGCTTTTGATGGCGATGGACCTTTTGCCGTTATGCGCAGTGGTTCTCTTCCGGTCGGCGATCTTGTAGAGCTTTGTTTCAGCGGAAAATATACCAGGGAAGAGGTTCGCAAAATGATCACCGATGAAGGCGGTTTATCCGCTTACCTTGGAACTTCCAGCCTCAGTGAAATTGAAATGCGTCTTGCCGCCAACGACGAAAAAGCGTGGTTTTATGTGAACGCAATGGCTTACCAGGTTGCCAAAGAAATTGGTGCAATGGCTACCGTACTGGAAGGCAAAGTAGATTCAATCCTGCTGACAGGCAATATATTAAATAACAAAAAATTCACCGACGAAATTACAAGGCGCGTTGACCAGATTGCTCCGATAACAGTTTACCCTATAGTTAATGATCTCGATTCCCTTGCCTCCAATGGAATGCTGGTTCTCAAAGGCCAGGCTGAGATTATTGAATACGTTTAGGGCTGAGTGAATTGGTTAAATGGTTGATTGGTTAAATAGTCGATTGGTTAATTTGTTAATTGGTTGGTTGTTGGAGTAGTGGAGTGGTGGAATTATTAATTCAAAATTCCAGATTTAAGATTCGTAAATCAACAAACGACAGTTTTTTTGAATTTGAAATTTTGGAATTTGGGGCTTTGGATTTTTGGCTTTGATCTTTGAATTTTGAGTCCCCTCTGAAAAGTCAATATGCCCCTAAATCCCCTAAATGGGACTTCCACAAATTGCTGATTTTTAGCGTTTCCCCTTTAGGGGTCAGGGGTTAAAAACGATAAAAATCAGCAATTTGTGACTTTTCAGAGTGGGCTCAATTTTGAATTTTTGAATTTTGGTCTTTGGATTTGATATACTCTGCCTGATCTCCCGCCTCTCATCTTCTCATCTTCTCACCTTCCCATTTTCTCACTTTCCCTATCCCAGTCGTTCTATTAAGAAGCAATGGCTTACCTTTGCGATCAAAATATAATTATGCACCTTCTGAAGGAACATTCCGGTTTATATACCGATCACTACCAACTTACAATGGCGCAGGGCTACCTGCTGACCGGAAAACAAAATGTTCAGGCGTGTTTCGACTATTTCTACCGTAAAAATCCTTTCAACGGGGCGTATGTTATTTTTGCGGGACTGAGCGATATCGTTGATTATCTTGAGAACCTTCACTTCAGCGATGAAGATTGCGAATACCTTGATTCTATTGGGTTCGATAAACGATTTACAAAATACCTTCGAAGCTTCACATTCAAAGGAAGCTTGTATGCGCCCAGGGAAGGTGAAGTGGTTTTCCCGGTTGAGCCCATCATAAGGGTTGAAGGCAATCTGATTGAAGCCCAGCTTATTGAAACGGCTTTGTTGAACCTTGTAAATTTTGGTTCGCTTATCGCTACAAAAGCCCATCGCATCCGCATGGTTGCAGGCGATCGGATACTTGTTGATTTTGGCATGCGCCGTGCCCAGGGCCTT
The DNA here is from genome assembly GCA_014860575.1 of Bacteroidales bacterium. Taxonomy (NCBI): domain Bacteria; kingdom Pseudomonadati; phylum Bacteroidota; class Bacteroidia; order Bacteroidales; species Bacteroidales bacterium. The sequence goes on along the minus strand of JACZJK010000042.1, from coordinate 69,064 downwards.
GGAAGCATTTTGGCCAGCAAAGCGGCGGTTATAGGCGGGTTCAACAGTACCAGCAATGTTTACAGCGCATTTGCCTATGGTCTTGAGTCTACAGGTACTCAGGCACATTCCTGGATTCAAAGCTACGAGGATGAACTTTCATCGTTTCGTGCTTTCGCCGAAGCCTATCCCAAACGTTGTATTTTACTTGTTGATACTTACGACACTTTGAGAACCGGTGTTCCCAATGCCATCATTGTTGCCAAAGAAATGGAAAACCGTGGCGAAAGATTACTGGCCATCCGGCTTGATAGTGGCGACCTTGCGTATTTGAGTAAAAAAGCCCGCAAGATGCTGGATGATGCCGGCCTGAAATATGTAAAAATAGCGTGCTCAAATCAACTCGATGAATTTGTGATCCGAAGCTTGCTCAATCAGGCTGCTCCTATTGATTTCTTTGGGGTCGGAACCAGGCTTGTTACCGGACAGGATGATGCAGTGCTTGATGGAGTTTATAAACTGGCTGTCAGTGATGGAAAACCCAGGCTTAAAATCTCCGAGAATATTGAGAAAATGATTCTTCCGGGAATTAAAAATGTGCTTCGCTTCTTCGATGATGATGGAATGTATTATGCTGATGGTGTTGTCCTGGATTCAGAGAAGGAAATTGATACTATTTACCATCCGCACCATTCCGACAAACATTCTTCCGTTGCAAACAGAAAAAGCGAAGTGGTTCTCAAAAAAGTCATTGAAAAAGGGAAAAAGCTCTATGATTTGCCATCGCCACAGGAAGCAGCTTCGTATGTCAAAGAGAGTACTTCCAGGCTTTACCCTGAACACAAACGCTTCGAGTTCCCGCATATTTACAAAGTTGGCATCAGCCGTGAACTGATGGATTTGCGTTCATCGCTCGTTAATCAGATCAGGAAAAATATTAAGAACTAATTTTAGAATCTGGAATTTTGAATTTTAAATCTTAAATAAAATAAATGAAAGCTTTATTAATAGTTGACGTACAAAATGATTTTTGCCCGGGTGGTGCCCTCGAAGTAAAAAATGGCGACCAGGTAGTTCCTGTGATTAATAATATAATGTCAGGTTTCCCGCTCGTCGTTGCCTCCATGGACTGGCATCCGGTTGATAGCAAACATTTCGAAAAATGGCCACCACATTGCGTCAGGCAAACCGATGGCGCCGACATGCATCAGGATTTGCACATGAGTATGATCGAAAAAATATTTCTCAAAGGCACCGAAGGAAAAGACGACGGGTATTCAGCCTTTGAAGCCACCAATATTGACCTTGAAGAATACCTGGTTAACAGGGGAATTACCGACCTGTACATCGCTGGCCTTGCTACCGATTACTGTGTGAAGGAAACAGTATTAGACTCACTTCAGAAAGGTTTCAGCACATTTGTTGTAACCGATGCCATCCATCCGGTTGAAGTGAATCCCGGTGATGGAGAAAAAGCCCTCGAAGAAATGGCATCAAAAGGTGCCAGCCTCGTAAATTCTTCGCAGCTTGTGAAACCAAAAGGCGGCTGCAGTTGCTGTAATTGCTAAAAGTTGCTTTCTGAAGACTCTAAATTGTTCCAAAATTTGCTGATTTGAGGATTTAAAGCCTTAATTGGGCCTTTCACAACCCGATAACGCTCATTCATTGCATCTTGATTTAATCAATAATTTTTGGCATGGCTTTTGGTTTATGCAATACATTGACGTTTTACTTTTAATACATAAAGCCATGAAAACACAACTCTTTTCCTTCGTCCTCGCCCTCTTGCTGGCAGCAAGCAGCGCACTAAAAGCACAGGACAGACCCGACGAATACCTCGGACTGCCTGGCGACAACCTTAACCTCTACGCCGTGATGCACCTTTTCCAGAATTCAGAAACACTGGAAGGTTTTGAACGCAGCCTCAACGATCCCGAAACCATTATCAACAACCTCGATCTCAATGGTGACAACGCTGTTGACTACATCATGGTTTATAACTATGCTGATGGCAATATCCACACCATTGTTTTAAGGGTGGCTCTCAACGAAAATGAACAACAGGATGTTGCAGTTTTTACAGTTGAGAAATTACGTGATGATGCGGTACAGATCCAGCTTATTGGCGATGAAGCGCTTTATGGCGCCAATTACATCATCGAGCCTATGTATGATGAAACTCCCAATCCCGGATATGCTACTACAGTCACCAAAAAAGTAAAAACACGCCGCAATGTTACCGTGGTTCAAACCACTTATTATGAAGTAGCTAGCTGGCCGGTGATAGTTTATATGTATCAGCCAACTTACAGGGTTTGGCGCTCTGCTTACCGCTGGGGATACTACCCTGTTTACTGGCATCCCTGGACTCCTCATTACTACCATTACTACTACGGATACCACTACAACTGGTATGATCACTACTACGCACATTACCGCCCCTGGAAACAACCCCGCAGCGTGCATTACCGAAACGTATATTATTCGAGTATACGCAACTATTCTCCAACGGTCGTAGTTAATATTAACAAGGGAACTTATAAAGATACCTACAGCCGCCCTGAAAAAAGAAGTGAAGGCGAAAGAGTATATGCACATCGGCAATCAACAGGAAGCAACTTACCTGGCCGGAGTTCGGTAGGTGCTGCTGAAGGCAGACAAGGATCACGCCCGACACCTGATGTAAACGAAAGAGGCACAAGGTCTGTAAATGAAGGTAGAACCAGAGAGGTACGCGATTTACGTACCGGCAGTAGCCGCAACGAAACAGCAAGCCCTGGCAGAAGCAGCCGCAGCGAAGATGCTCAAAGAACAACTGCTCCCCGAAGGGAAGATGCAAGGCCAATCGAAAAGAAGGTAAACAGGTCGTCAAGAGAACAGGCTGCTCCTCCACGTAATGTGGAACCAACCAGAACCTCAAGGCCAGCAAGCCCAAAGAAAGAGTCCACTATCAATTCCTCAAAGGAAAAATCATCTTCAGGTAGGATTGAAAGGCCAAAATCAGCTGAACCTAAAAAGTCAGTAACACGGAGCGCGCCGGCTTCATCTAAAAAAGAAAGCAGATCTGCCGTTGAAAGATCAAAGCCTGCAAAATCTGAAAGCAGGACTGTAAATAGGGTCAAAACCCAGGAGCGTAACAGCAGCAACAAAAGTGCCGGCAAAGTAGAAAGCAAAAGCTCAGGCAGTCGTAAAAGTTCCACCGAAACCAAGAGCAGCAACAAACGCTCAGGCGGAAGATAAAAGCAGATATTAGTATTTTATAATTGAATCGCAGCGCAAAGTGTGCTGCGATTTTTTTATGATGAGTAGTGGCTGTTGGTCATTTTGCGTGAAGAAATAGAGCTAATTGATTTTCCAGCGAATAACAGGTTTAGCGATCCAGGTTCTTCTTTATGACCAGCGTAGTGCAAACTGCTTTATTTGCATTTACATCGCTTTCAAACTCCTGAACAGCTATATAATCTTCAAAAATATGTTTTTTCTCAGGATGCTTTTCAGCCAATTCGCGGCATCTTTGTTTAATTGAACTTAAAATCAAATCATCAGACTCAATAACTTCCTGATTGCTGACCACCCGGTTTTCAACCAAACATATTCCAGCGCTTTCGATCTGCATGATTAATTCATCATACTTCAGCATGTGTGGAGAAGTGAAATCACTCGAGTTTTCAATGTAGGCATCATCAATGATAAAAACTCCACCGGCCTTTAGATGCTTGCTTAAAGTAGTCAAGGTTTCCTTGTAATCACCTAAAACAGGGCCAATGGCACCAAGAATGATGACGTCGAACTCAGGCAAATGGGTTAAACTTTTTCTGATATCCCCAACTTCAAAAGTGCAGTAGCTCTCATATCCAAATTCTTTCGCCTTTTCTTTTGCGGTCTGAATAAAGTCGCTCATAGCATCAATTCCCCGGCAACTGCAATGAAAACGCTGAGCCAGCTTCACTGAAACTGCTCCTTTTCCGCAACCTAGGTCAAGGATTTCTAAATCGTTATAGTTGCTGAAGTATTTGGCGATTAATGCAATGACAACATCAGGGTCGGTACCTATTTCCCAAATATCCTGAAGTATGTATGGCAAAAAGGGGTACAGCTCTATGTCTGAACCATCCAGTGCTGCTACTACACTTTCTTCAAGGGATTTCATGCTTGCTTTTCAGCGATTACAAGCATTTCAAAATCTTCTGTTGTCAGTATATCGTTTCTTGAAAAAGCGCCGAGTTTGGCGCCATAAATGTCAATTTTCTGAAAGTCAAGTGTTTTGAGCATCCATGTAATCTCTGGGGGAATATAATAACGTTCATTGCATTCAACGCTATGCGTTATTCTGTGATCATCTATAAATGTTGTTTTATTGTAATCCCTGAAGGTCATGAGGTCAAAAGATTCGCTTTTGTATTTTGCCCCCACCTTCTCATTATTTGATTCATGAAAATCGTTGATGGAGTGGTAAAGCGGGAACAAACCGTTGAGCGTGGTAAATATAAACTTTGCCTTTGGCTTCAGCGCTTTGGCAACATTCTTCAATATCCCGAAGTTCATTTCATCGGTTTCCATTAATGGAAAACTTCCTTCACACAGCATGATGGCAACATCAAACTGGCTTTCAAATGGCAATGCACGGGCATCATGCTTTAAGAACTCGATTTGCACATTGACTTCCTTTGCTTTTTGTCTCGCCCTTTCAAGCAATGACTCAGCTAAATCAATTCCAGTTAATGAATAACCTCTTTTAGCGAGTTCAATGGAATGCCTGCCAGTACCGCATCCGATATCAATAATTTTTAATGTTTTATCGAACTCTAATTCTTGTTCAATAAAATCGCATTCACCCATTGTGCCTTTTGTAAAGGGCTCGTTATCATATTCAAGCCCATAGTTTTCGAACAACAATTCATACCATTTTTTCTCTTTCATTAGCGTGGTTTTTCAAGTGGGGAGTTTACAAAATATCGTGGATCAAAATAAGTTATTGGCCTGATCCGGTATCCGGATTACCTTTTTTACCCAGTTGATCCAGGGCATTATATTTGGCTTGTCGTGTGTTCCATCTTTCGCGGGCATAAACCTGCATATCGGGGATGGTGTCTTTTTCATCAACAATTTCGAGGCCCAGGAATGTTTCGATGATATCTTCCATGGTTACAACTCCATCGAGGCCACCATATTCATCAACAATCAGGGCTATGTGCTCTTTTTTCTCAAGCAGTTTTTCCCAAAGCGAAAACAACACAATGGAATTAGGAACAATCACTATTTCCCGTTTGATATCTTTGAGTTTCAGCTCATGCTGACCTTCAGCAAGCTTTTCAAAAACAGTTTGTCTGAAAACATAGCCTGTGATATTTTCCTCAGAGTCTTTAAACACAGGAATGCGTGAAAATTTCAGATAATCTTTATCTTCAAGAAAATCCTTAAGCGGAAGATTTTCATCGGCAACAGCCACAACCACCCTGGGGGTCATTATTTCAGTAACTCTTACATTTTTAAGTTTCAGTAAATTTTGGATGATCCGATGTTCTTTTTCTGAGAAAACACCTTCGCTGGCTCCTATATTGGTCAATGCTGCAATTTCTTCCCTGCTGGTAACATGCTCTGTTGAGTTTTTTGATATCAGTTTTGTGATCACCAGCGATATCATTACCAATGGATAGGTGATAATGACCATTCCCCTGATTATATATGCTGCACTCTTTGTCAAACTCCTCCAATACTTGGCGCCAATGGTTTTAGGAATTATCTCAGTTAAAACAAGAATCAGTATTGTTAAAATGGCCGACACAATTCCAAAATAGGCATCACCAAAAACCTTGATCGCCTGGGCTCCCACACCAGCTGCTCCGATAGTGTGGGCAACAGTATTCAGTGAAAGGATGGCAGAAAGGGGTTTGTCAATGTTGACTTTTAATTCTGAAAATTGTTTTGCCCAGGGGTGCCCGGCTTCCTTATTAACTATTAAAAAGGATTGAGGTGTTGAAAGCAGCACAGCTTCCATTATTGAACATAAGAATGAAATAACTAATGCCAGGAATAAATAGGCGAGAAGCGTTACCATTGTTTTTTTGACAAAGATATGACATTCTGCCTTTTTGCATATCATATAGTTGATATGCACGATGCAGTCCAGCCATTTGGAGAAAAGTGTAAACGCAAGAAACATGCACAATAGGGTTGGATACAATTAAGGTTAAGTCTACTCCGAAAAGTCAATATACCCCTAAATCCTCGCCGTGGCGAGGACTTTCACAAATTGATGAATTTTAGCGTTTTCCCTATAGTGGTTAGGGGCTATAAACGCTAAAAATCAGTAATTTGTGGCTTTCCGGTGTGGGCTTAAGGTTTTAAAAGTTATAATTTTAAAATACATTGTTAATGAATCCCGGCATAAGGTGTTTTGAAAGGGATAAGCATTAAATTAATGTTATTTCCATGGCCTATATCTGAGTATCTTCAGGCCCCCTTTCTCTCCGGCAAATATTTCCTACATTTGCATGCTTACTGATTGATCAAGCATTATGCAGGAAAAAATACCAACCCAAATTTATTCCGAAATTGGCGAACTTGAAGCCGTGGTGATTCACACCCCCGGCGCTGAGGTGGAAAACATGACTCCCGAAAACGCTGAGCGTGCACTCTATAGCGATATTCTGAACCTGAACGTTGCCATTGAAGAGTATAACCAGTTCAAAGGCGTATTGCAGCATTTTACCCGTACCCTCGAAGTCAGGGATTTGCTGCGCGATATTCTGAAAAATGAAAAGGTCAAAGAGAGCCTTGTTCTTAAGATTTGCAAAAACGAAGAAGCAGGCTGCATTTCGCCCGCACTAGTGGAAATGGATGAGGAGCAGCTCTCGCAATCGCTGATTGAAGGGGTTCCACTTCAAAAGAATACGCTAACGAATTTCTTAAGCAAAGAGAGGTTCTCACTGAAACCTTTGCATAATTTCTTTTTTACCCGCGATGGCGCTATTTCTATTTACGATAATGTTTTTATTGGATCCATGGCTTCGTCGGTGCGGTTGCGCGAAACCATGATCATGGAAGCAATTTTTGATTTCCACCCCTTGTTCAGCACCAAAACAATCAATCCGGCAGTTCATAAAGGTGCCGATACCGGCATTGCCATTGAAGGCGGCGATGTAATTGTGGCCCGCGAAGACATTCTTATTTGCGGCATTGGTTCGCGTACCACACCACAAGGCATTGATTATATTCTTAAGCATCTGAACGCGAAGAACGAGAAGCAACATATCCTGGTGCAGGAATTGCCCTATGCGCCGGAGTCGTTTATTCATCTCGATATGATATTCACCCTGCTCGACCGCGATGTTTGCATGATCTATGATCCTGTGATCATGAAAATGAATAAGTATATGACCGTGCATATCTATGCCGAAGCTGGTGAAGTGAAAACCATCCGGGAAGTAGAAAACCTGCCGGCAGGCCTTCGCAAGCTGGGCATGGATATGAAACCAGTTTTATGTGGCGGCCCCAACGACCGCTGGCTGCAGGAAAGGGAACAATGGCACAGCGGCGCTAATTTCTTTGCGGTCGCACCCGGAAAAATTATCGGCTATGCACGCAATGTAAATACTGCTGAAGCGCTTAGCAACAGCGGATTTGAGATTATAAAAGCTACTGAAATCCTGGATGGGAAGATTGATCCGGATCAATACAAACGCTGTCTGATCACCATTGAAGGATCTGAACTACCTCGTGGCGGTGGCGGTGCCAGGTGTATGACGATGCCGGTGAGCAGGAAACTGGTGGAATAAGCTCCAAGTCCTAAGTCCCAAATTCCAAGTCCCAAATTCCAAAACCCAAGATCCAAATCCAAAAGACCAAAATTCAAAGATAAATTCAGTAGTTAGTCTCTATGTTAGACAGCCTCTTAATTACTACATTTTGAGAGACTTAAAACAAATAGGATTTGTTACATTAGTTGCGATTATTTCATTCGGACTTGGATGGTGGACAAATGATAAGTGCAACTTTACAAACTGTCTGAGACCAGATGCTATGCGACTTGATAGCTTAGAAATGAACGATCTATTCTTTTCAGACGGTGATTGTAATGAAAAGCTCACAGACTTAATATTTTTTAGCCCAGATAATGTTACTGGTGGATTTAGCTCGACTACACTTCAACTACTTCAAACAGGACAACTTTACTTAATTGACAGTTCTGTGATTTTAATACATGAGAACAACACTGGTGGTGTTTACTCTTGGACAACTGACACGACAGCTATCGGGATGTGGTGTTTAAGACACGACTATGTTTATTTGAAAATACCTAAACACGACAACTTTTTAGAACAGACCTTTTTAACGGAGTTAAATCGTAACAACGGGCTGACTATAATTGGCTCCCAGCCAATTTTGGTTTTTAGTATTAAATTGGACACGCTTTACATTAACAAAACACCATGCATAAAGCTAAGAAATGAACAGACACAACTCAGCCTATAATTCGATCACCCAAACACATTAATACAGCATCACAGCAATACTGTATCACAGCATCACAAAATAACCACCCCCTAACCATCGTTTAGATACAATCCATAATCCAAAACCACTGCCATCAATGAAAAAAAGCATTTACATTACACTGGGCGCCTTGGTTCTTGTCATCATTGCCTTATGGTATTTTTTAGGCAGAAGCGATGGCTCGGAGCAATCCATCACTGTGCCTGCAAAGTTTGGCGAGTTTAAAGTACTCGTTGTAACATCCGGTGAGCTTGAAGCCAAAAGTTCGGAAGACATCAGCGGGCCCTCAGGCTTGCGGGAATTCAGGATCTGGCAGGTGAAGATCAATGATATTATTGCCGATGGAACGGTGGTGGATTCAGGTGCTTATGTTGCAGAACTAGATCGTTCGGACCTCATGAACCAGATGAAAGACATTGAAACCGAACTTGAAAAACTACATTCGCAGTTTACCAAAACCCGCCTGGATACTTCCATGGAAATGCGTAGCGCCAGGGAAGAACTGATCAATCTACGTTATAACCTCGAAGAACTGCAACTTCGTTTCGATCAAAGCATGTACGAACCGCCTGCAACCATCAGGCAAATTCAGATTGACCTCGAAAAAGGGCAACGCGCTTACGAGCAGGCTCAGAATAACTACCAGCTCAAAGACGAGAAAGCCAAAGCCAATATGCAGGAAGTAGCCGCTTCGTTACAACAGTCGGAACGGCGTTATCAACAAATAAGCGAAATTCTCAAAAAATTCACTGTTTTTGCCCCAAAGTCGGGCATGGTCATTCACAAACGTAGCTGGGATGGTACCAAACAAGGAATAGGATCTACCCTCCAGATTGGATGGGACAATGTGGTTGCTTCGCTGCCAAACCTTACCGAAATGATTACAAAAACTTACGTAAATGAAATTGACATCAGCAAGGTGCGCGTTGGCCAGAAAGTGGAAATAGGCGTTGATGCTTTCCCTGACAGAAAATACTCAGGCGAGGTTACCGAAGTGGCAAATATTGGTGAACAGCTTCGTAACAGCAATGCCAAGGTTTTTGAGGTTAGGATTGTGGTGAATGAAAGCGATACCATTCTTCGTCCGGCTATGACTACCAAGAACACAATAATCACAGATGTAATCCCGGAAGCCGTTTATATTCCGCTTGAGAGTGTTCATACCCAGGACACCATTTCGTTTGTTTACCGCGCCGGAAAGCAGATAAAACAGCAGGTGCGATTGGGTCGCAGCAATGAAAATGAAATTGTGGTGACAGAGGGTTTGGCAGAAGGCGACATGGTTTTCCTGACCCCTCCGGCCAAAAGCGACTCGTGGAAACTCATTAACTTGCAGTAAACGGTGGAACGCAACGCTTATAATTTTCAAATAGCCCTGGAAGCGGTTTTTGCGAACCGGTTCAGATCCATTTTAACTGCGCTTGGGATTATTTTCGGGGTGGCAGCGGTGATTGCTATGATGGCCATTGGCGCCGGCGCACAACAGGAAATACTGGAGCAGATCAAACTGGTGGGTGTTAACAACATCATCGTCTTGCCGCGCCCTGTTGAGGATGCCCAGAAAGAGGAGGAAGAAAACCAGAACATCGTTCGCAGGTTTTCACCGGGTCTAACGCTTGAAGATGCACAAGGCATTGCCGAAATCATCCCCTCAGTATCCAGGGTGAGTTCTGAGGTGGTGTTTGATGTTCCGGTTATCAAAGATGGTTTGCGGAGCATGTCGAAGCTGAGTGGCGTAACACCCGATTTTTTTCACATCTTTAACCTCGCACTTGAAAAAGGTGTGTTTTTTACCGAAACCCATGTTGAAGAAACGAGTCCGGTTGCAGTGATTGGTTCGGAGATTAAAACCAGATTTTTCCCGCATAAAGATCCTATTGGTGAGTACATAAAATGCGGCCATATCTGGATGAGGGTTGTTGGCGTGCTTGAGAACCGTGCTGCCGATCCTGAATCGAGCCAGGACCTTGGCATCAGCGATTATAACAACAGTGTTTACGTGCCATTGCAAACGGCTTTACTTCGTTTCCGCGACCGCTCGCTTGTTACCTCGGCTTCAGTTGGCGGTGGCGGCAGCATGTTTTTCTTTGATGGCGGAGCCGTATCCTACAGAAGCGGCGGTGATGGTACTGAAGGCAACCAATTGGATCGCATCGTTGTGCAGGTACATGAAAGTTCGCAACTTACACCTACCAGTGAGGTGTTGCGCCGCATGCTGGAACGTCGCCACCAGGGTGTGGATGATTTTGAGATCCGTGTTCCGGAACTACTATTGAAACAGGAACAACGTACCAAGGATATTTTCAATATTGTATTGGGAGCCATTGCCGGGATCAGCTTGCTGGTAGGCGGCATCGGGATCATGAATATTATGTTGGCGTCAGTAATGGAGCGCATCCGCGAAATCGGGATCCGCATGGCTACCGGCGCGCGGAAAGCGGATATTGTCTTCCAGTTCCTTTCCGAAGCTACAATGATCAGCCTTGCAGGCGGACTTATCGGAATCATATTGGGAATTACGCTGGCCAAGCTGATCACTGAATTTACCGGGATTCTCACCATTGTTTCACCTTTTTCGATAATCATATCCTTTGGCGTAGCTGCCACAGTGGGTATTGCGTTCGGATATATGCCGGCCAAGAAAGCATCGGAACAAGATCCGCTGGCATCGTTGAGGTATGAGTAGAATACTGGGGTTGATTGGTCAATTAGTCAATTGGTAAATTAGTCCGATCGATCTGTCTGATTGGTATAAATTAAGTGGAGTAATGGAGTGTTGGAGTAATGGAAAAGGAAAGATAACTACCCGAGTAGAAGTAGGCACCACTCTACTCCAATTAAACCAGATTCTGTTTTAAAATGAAAAAACTACTATGACAAAGACAAAGCTACATTGTACCATTACTCCAACACTCCTTTACTCCATCACTCCATATAATCATGTAAAGACATTAACAAGCAAATACTTCTATGATAAAGACATTTTCCTTGATCCCACTCACTCTTGCTCTTATCTTCGTAGATGTGCCTCACGCAAAAGCACAACAATCAGACGGTCTCAGGCTCACATTGCAGAATGCTATTGAGATTGCTACACAGCAATCGCCCGAAGCTTTGATAGCCCGGCACCGCTACCGTAGCAGTTACTGGCAGTTCCGGACCTATGAAGCCGGCTTTATGCCTATGCTAAGCCTGGATGCAACGTTGCCCGAACTCAACCGTTCCATCAGTCCTATCACACAGCCCGATGGCAGCGAAGCTTTCCGCGAAAGAAGTTATATGAGTTCAGATGTGAACCTTTCGTTGAGTAAAAATGTGGGCTTTACAGGTGGACAGGTTTTTATGAATACGAGCTTGCAGCGGATTGATATTTTTTCTGATTCCACAGTTACCTCCTGGCTCAGCACACCGCTCAATATCGGATTCCGGCAACCCTTGTTTGCACACAACCCTTTCCGGTGGAGCCGCATGATTGAGCCAATCCGTTATAACGAAGCCCAACGCCGATATGTTGAAGACGTGGAACAGGTGGCCATCACTACCATCAATTACTTTTTTGATTTATTGCAGGCCCAGATCCGCAATCAAATCCAATTGCTTAACCGAGCCAATAACGATACACTGTATCAGATTGCACAGGGCCGGTTCAATATGGGAACCATCGCAGAAAATGAATTGCTGCAAACTGAACTCAACCTGCTTAACTCAGAAGCCGCTCTTGAAAACTCCTACCTCGATCTTGAAACCAGGGAATTTAACCTGAAATCCTTTCTGCGTTTACCCGAAAGCATAACCATTGATCTTGTTCCCCCTTACGAAACCTCAACGGTTTTGATTGAGCCGGAGCGTGCCATTAACCATGCACGACACAGCCGGGCCGATGCCCTTGGTTTTGAACGCCGCCTGATTGAAGCCGCAAGCGATGTGAGCGAGGCCCGCCTCGGCAGTCGTTTCAACGCTAACCTGTTTGCGGTTTATGGTCTGACCCAAAGTGCCGATGATTTCAGGAATGCATACATCAACCCCCAGGACCAGCAACAGGTGGTGTTGGGGATTCAGGTTCCTATCCTCGACTGGGGTCTGGCCAAAGGCAAAATTAAAATGGCCGAATCGAGCCAGGAACTTGTGAAAACATCTGTAGAGCAGGAACAAATTGATTTCGACCAGGAAGTGAACCTCAAGGTGAGGCAGTTTAACATGCAGCAAAATCAGCTCATCATCGCCGCCCGAAGCGATACTGTTGCATTGAAACGCTACGATGTAACCGTTCAGCGATATCGGATCGGGAAAATCGGGATCATTGAACTTAACCTCGCCCAAACCGAAAAAGACAACGCTGCACTGGGTTATATTGCTGCACTCCACAGCTATTGGCGTAATTACTACGAATTGAGGAAACTAACGCATTATGACTTTTTAACGAACCGGAAGCTGGAGTTTGTTGAGGAGTTGTAGTTTGCTTTTCCCGAATCCGATAGTATCGCTCCAAGCGATCCTATCGGTAAACCGGCGTTAGCGATACCATGGCTTGAAGCCATAGCATCGCAGGGAACTCCGATAGCATCGCTCCAAACGATCCTATCGATAAACGGTGAATAGCGATCCTATCGGTAAATGGGTTATTTTTTTGTATTGTGATTAAGTGATGCAGTTGCAATTAACTATAATGGAGTGATGTATTTGATTGCCAACTGCAAATTGCTAACTGCCAACTCATTCCCGAAGGGCTTTTCTTTGACGGAGAGAAATATAGTAACTTTGCGCCCTTCAATTAAAAAATCTTGAAACCAGAAGGAATTTTACTGTGCTATATTTCTCATCCTGAAGTGGAGTTAATAGCTGAAAGTTTAACTGTTGGCCGTAAGCGTTTCCAGATCAAAGGGATCATCGGCTCTGCTAGGGCGTTGGCGCTGGCTGCACTTTTCGAAAAACAAAAAACCAACTTCATCGCCATCATCAGCGATAAGGAAAAGGCCGCTTATTTTCTCAACGACCTTGAAAGCATTCTCAATGAGCAGGAATTGCCATTTCATAAAAAGCATGTGCTATTCTTTCCAACTTCTTACCGTCGCCCTTACGAACCCGAAAAAACCGATAACTCCAATGTGTTGTTGCGCACCGAGGTGCTGAAACGCCTTGGCAATTCGCGCAGACCAACCATTGTTGTTACTTATCCTGAAGCCCTCAGCGAGAAAGTAATCAGCCAGGCCTACCTGAAAAAGAACACGTTCCGCCTGAAAGCCAGTGAATCTGTAGATATGGATTTTGTAGCCGATCTCCTCCTGGAGTATAATTTCGAGCGGGTTGATTTTGTGGTGGAACCCGGACAGTTTGCCATTCGCGGTGGGTTACTCGATGTTTATTCCTATTCAAACGATTATCCTTACCGCATTGAGTTCGGAACCGAAGCGGTTGAATCCATCCGTTCGTTTAATCCGTCCTCGCAGTTGTCAATTGACAAGCTTGAGCATGTAACGCTCATTCCCAATGTTCAGGATAGGCTGATCCATGAAAAGCGTGGCAGTTTTTTCAGATTCATCCCTGGAAACCCGGTTGTCTGGATCGAAGAAACGGAACTGGCGCTGGTTAAGATTGAAAAAGAATTTGAAAAGTCAGTTCAGAGTTTTAAGAACCTGAGCGGTGAACTGAAACATTTGGAGCCGTCGAAACTGTTCTGCTCCAAAACTGAGTTTCTTGACGATATGCTTCAATCGCCCGTGATTGAAGCAGGTTCGGGATCGCATTTTAAGGATGCAGAACAATTTGTTTTCCGAACCCGGCCACAGCCTTCGTTCAACAAGAACTTCGATATGCTGCTCGAAAATCTTGAAGACAACGCCAGGCAAGGTTACCAGACTCTCATCCTTGCCGCCAACACCAAACAGATTGAACGCATTCAGTTGATCTTCGATGATTTGCTTAAGAACCGGAACATTGAAGACAGCCCTTTTGAACCGGTGAACATCGCATTGCACGAAGGCTTCATTGATGATGACCTGAAGCTGCTTTGTTATACCGATCACCAGATTTTCGACCGCTACCATAAATTCCGTCTGCGTGATGGCTTTGCCAGCCGGCAGGCATTTACCCTCAAGGAAATCTACGACCTGAAACCAGGCGATTTTGTCACCCATATTGACCACGGTGTTGGCCGTTTCGATGGCCTTGAACTGATTGATGTAAACGGCAGGCAGCAGGAAGCTATCCGGCTGATTTATAAAGACAGCGACCTGCTGTACATTTCTATCCATTCATTGCACCGCATCTCGAAGTATATTGGCAAAGACGGCACGGTTCCCACCCTCGACCGTTTGGGTTCCAATGCCTGGAAAAACCTGAAAAGCCGCACCAAGAAAAGGGTTAAGGATATTGCCCGCGAGTTGATAAAATTATATGCCCAGCGCAAGGCAGCCAATGGGTTCGCATATACACCCGACACCTATATGCAGCATGAACTTGAGGCTTCATTTATTTACGAGGACACGCCGGACCAGGTGAAAACCACCAACGACGTAAAAGTGGATATGGAATCGTCATCGCCAATGGACAGACTGGTGTGCGGCGATGTTGGGTTCGGGAAAACGGAAATAGCCGTGCGGGCCGCGTTTAAAGCAGTTGCTGATTCCAAGCAGGTAGCCATTTTGGTTCCGACCACAATATTGGCGTTGCAACATTACCATACATTCAGCGAGCGGCTGGAGAGTTTTCCGTGTACAATTGATTACCTGAACCGTTTCAAAAGTGCAGCTCAGCAAAAAAAGACCTTGCAGGCGCTCAAAGAAGGCAAAATTGATATTCTTATTGGAACCCACCGCCTGCTGAGCAAGGATTTGGAATTCAAAGACCTTGGCCTGCTTATTATTGATGAAGAACAGAAGTTTGGTGTTTCAGCAAAAGAACGATTGCGCGAACTCAAAGTCAATGTTGACACCCTCACATTGACCGCAACGCCCATTCCGCGCACCTTGCAATTTTCGATGATGGGCGCCCGCGACCTGAGCATCATCAACACACCGCCGCCCAACCGCTACCCGGTCCAAACCGAAATCAGGCCATGGAACGAAGAACTGATCCGCGATGGAATCCAGTATGAATTGTCGCGTGGCGGACAGGTGTTTTTTGTGAACAATCGCGTTCAGAACATCATGGACATTGCTGGAACCATCCAGCGCATCGTTCCCGATGCGAGGATCGCAATTGCACACGGGCAACTGGACGGATCGAAACTTGAAAAAATAATGCTCGATTTTATTGAAGGCCGCTATGATGTGTTGGTTTCTACGACTATTATTGAATCAGGGCTTGATATTTCAAATGTGAACACCATTTTTATCAATGATGCGCATCACTATGGGCTGAGCGATTTACACCAGTTGCGCGGACGCGTTGGGCGTACTAATAAAAAAGCATTTTGCTATCTGCTGGCACCGCCGGCATCGGTGCTTACTGATGAAGCCCGGAAACGACTGCGTGCCATCGAGGAATTTTCTGACATAGGTTCAGGGCTGAATATCGCCATGCGCGATCTTGATATCCGTGGAGCCGGCAATATTCTTGGGGCCGAGCAAAGCGGTTTTATTTCAGAAATAGGTTTCGAAATGTATCAGCGCATCCTCGACGAAGCCATAACCGAACTGAAGGAAAGTGAGTTTAGCGACGTATTTGCCAGGCCGGCCAGAGAAAAATACGTGAAAGAATGCCAGATTGAAACCGACCTGGAAATTCTTATTCCCTCGGAGTATATCACCAACACGATAGAACGTTTGAGCCTTTACAAAGAACTTGATGGCATTGAAAAGGAAGAAGAACTGCTAGCGTTTCGCGAAAAACTGATTGACCGTTTTGGCTCCGTTCCACCCGAAACAGATGGCCTGATCAATACAATTCGGTTGCGTTGGCTGGCCCGGGATATAGGGTTTGAGAAAATTGTGTTGAAAAATGATTTGCTTACCTGCTATTTTCTCAGCGATCCTGAATCAGGTTATTTTCAAAGCGAAAGGTTCGCACAGGTAATAGGGTTTGTGCAATCGAATCCCAAAGCCTGCCGCCTGAAAGAAAGTGATAATCGCCTTCGCCTCACCTTCAAAGAAGTGAAAGATGTGGATGCTGCACTCTACTGGCTCGGAATGGTTCGGAGTTTTTTAAATTAAAAACACAATATGGTGTAGTTTGCAACAATTGAGCTATTCCGAACAGTCGTTTTGCCACTAAATCCCCTAAAGGGGACTTACGCAAACTACTGATTTTTAGCGGTTCTCCGTCTGCGCGAATCAGGGGTAAAAACAATAAAAATCACCAGTTTGTGAATTTTCGGAGTGGGTTCAACAATTGAAAATCAACTGCAAACGTTAATTAATAAATTTTAATCCCCGTAAATTATGAAACATCTGCTGTTTTTATTGGCGATCGTTGTTTTGGTTTCTGCATGTCAGGAACCGGGAAAACAATTTCAGGCTCCTGTTGCTGAAAAGATTGAAAAGCAACTGGAAATTCACGGCCATACACGTACCGACCCTTATTACTGGATGAATGAGCGGGAAAATCCTGCTGTTGTCGCCTATCTCGAAGCTGAGAATAATTATCTTGATGCGGTGATGGCGCATACCAATAATCTACAGGAGAGATTATTCGAGGAAATGAAAGGCCGGATTAAGCAGGATGACCAATCGGCGCCATTCTTCAGAAATGGATACTTCTATTATACGAGGTATGAA
Source organism: Bacteroidales bacterium (assembly GCA_014860575.1). NCBI lineage: Bacteria > Pseudomonadati > Bacteroidota > Bacteroidia > Bacteroidales > Bacteroidales bacterium. Next base: position 51,875 of record JACZJK010000042.1, on the reverse strand, counting down.
ACCGGTTCGGAATATCCGATTTATTGCCGTAAACAGGGATCGCTGGAGGCAGAGGAAGAAATCATGCTGGATGTGAATGTGCTTGCCAAACCGTATCCTTATTTTAGTGTAGGTGGTTACGATATTAGCCTCAATAATGATCTGATGGCTTTTGCGGTGGACACTGTTGGACGAAGGCAATATACTATTAAAATCAAGGATTTGAAAAAAGGAGCGATTGCTGTAACCGGAATACAGTATGCCGGCGGTGATGTTTGCTGGGCAGCAGATAATTCTACCTTATTTTATACATCTATTGACCCAATAACCTTACGCTACGACCGCATTAACCGCTACAATATCAATGGCTCAGAACCACCACAACAGGTGTATTATGAGAATGATGAAACATTTTATTACATCAGTATTTCCCGAACCAAGGACAACCGCTACCTTTCAATTACCGCCAACAGTACCGTGAGCAACGAAACCTGGCTCCTGGAAGCCGACAATCCTACTGGCAGTTTCCGTGTTTTTCAACCGAGAGAAAGAGACCTGCTTTACAATATATGGTCGCATAATGGCAAATTTTATGTGTTAACAAACTGGGATGCACAGAATTTCAGGCTGATGGAGACCGGGGACAAGCTTACAAACAAAAGCAACTGGAAAGACGTAGTGACTCACCGTGCGGATGTGTTAATTGAAAATGTCGAAATTTTTGATGATTATCTCGTTTTGCAGGAACGTAAACAAGGCCTAAGACAAATGCGGATCATGCATCTTCCTTCCGGACAGGAACATTACCTGGATTTCGGGGTGGACGCTTATACCGCAGGTATCGGCATCAATACTGAGATGACTTCCAATGTTTTAAGATACAGCTACACTTCGCTCACCACTCCCAATTCCACTTACGATTATAACCTGGAAACCCGTGAAAGCAATCTGGTAAAACAGCAGGAAGTGCTTGGCGACTTTAATTCCGATAATTATGAAACACACAGATTGTCAGCGCCTGCACGTGATGGCGTGGAAGTGCCTGTAACATTGGTTTATCGCAAGGGTACCAATATGGATGGCAACAATCCCTTGCTGCTTTATGCTTATGGTTCATACGGCTCAAGTATTGATCCAAGGTTCAGTTCAAATGTTCTCAGTCTGGTTGATCGTGGGTTTGTATATGCATTGGCCCATGTAAGGGGAGGGCAGGATTTAGGCCGGCAATGGTATGACGATGGCAAATTGCTGAACAAGAAAAATACTTTCAACGATTTTATTGATTGTACTGAATTCCTGATCGCAAAAGGATATACCAGCCCGGAAAAGCTTTTTGCCGGTGGCGGAAGCGCCGGTGGTTTGCTGATGGGTGTAATCGTGAACGAGCGGCCTGAACTCTTTAAAGGTGTAATTGCGGCTGTGCCCTTCGTGGATGTGGTGACAACAATGCTTGATGAAACAATACCACTTACTACCGCGGAATACGACGAATGGGGAAATCCGAACGTTAAGGAATATTACGACTACATGCTCTCATACTCTCCGTACGACAATGTTAAAGAGCAAGCCTATCCAAACCTGCTGGTAACATCTGGCCTTCACGATTCTCAGGTACAATACTGGGAACCATCAAAATGGGTTGCTAAACTTCGCGAGCACAATACCGGCGATGGCGTGATATTGTTTTACACCGACATGGAATCGGGTCATGGAGGCGCTTCAGGCCGTTTTAAGCGCTTGCGGGAAACCGCCAGGGAATATGCCTTTATGCTTGACCTGGCAGGGATCAGGAGATAAAAAAAAAAGACCCGGCATGCTAGAGAGCCCGCCAGGTCTTGCGATAATGGAGATCTTTATCTATTTTACTTCCACCCGGCTGATTTCCCAGGTAGAGGATGCTGAAGCCGAAGAAATGTATTTAAATGCAATCCGCACGGTTTGGCCTTCGTAAGCAGCAAGGCTTACATCACCACTGTTCACGAATGTCCAGTTATTTCCTGCTGCACGTGTAAAGCCTGTGAGTTCGGTCCATGTACCGTTGGTTGACGGGTTGCTGGTTCCATCGTAATTTGTTGAAATGAATACCTTCAGATCGTTGATTGAGGTAATGTAGTTGATGGCTTCGCGGAAGTTCATTGTAACGCCTGTTTGCCCTGGCAGCGAAATTGCCGGAGAAATCAGCCAGTCTTCGTTGACATAACTGGTTGGCGTGACAAAACCTGACATCACCGCACAGCCACCATCAAAGTTGCCCCAGCCCCAAACCTGGTCGCCGCTTACACTATAGGCTGTAAAGGTGCCAAGATTCGTGTTGAAGTCTTCGAGGAAGATGGAATTTCCACCTCCGCCACCACCGCCGCCTTCAAACTCAAAATCACCGGCTTCGCCTGAAAAATCACGAATGCCACCTATACCAAAATAGGTTCGCAATGTGCCTTTAACGTTAAGCCATTTTCCAATGTTTTCAGGATTGTCCAGGAGATTAACCTCGGTTCGCAGGCTTGATCCGGCCGGGAGGTTCACAATTACACAATTCATGTAATTGGTTTCAATGGAGGTATCTGCAATCAATACGTTGGTGGCAGAAGTAAACGGAGCTGCAAAGTGGATATCGTCGGCGGAGGTTATATTTGTAACGCCTGATTTTACTGAACCCACAATATAGCCTTTCACGAAACCTACCACATAAGGAGTTGCATTTTGTTTCTGAAGCGCTTGTGCCACAGAATAAGGATTTTCTTTTGATCCATCGCCGCCACCAGGTGGGGGAGGAACCGTTCCTCCAAAGTTTTGAACATCGCTGGTATCGCGGATGGTGAGCTGGTAGGTGCTTCCGAAAATACTGAGGATACCGGTAACGTCACCACTTCCGGCAGGAACTGGAAGGCTTGAGAAATTACTATACTTGCTGGTTCTCACCACAATGCTTCCTCCGGCACCGCTCATGGTGCGATTGGTAGCTTCGGCTGATTGAGGGGCCCATTCTGCACCAGGCTCTGCGAAGCTTACATTTTCGAACTTAACCAGTTTGCTGAGGAGCGAATAGTTCAATGCATTAAGTGCTGTAACCTGCGGTTCAGGTACGTTGCCGGGAAGACTATCGCGGAACAAATGATTTGGGATAAACACCTCTGGCAAACGACCGATACCACCGTCGAAGAGATAGCCGAGCTGGACGAGGTTATTATAATCTCCAATGTACATCCCTTTACATTTAACGTAAACGCGTTGCCCAAGTTGGAATTCATTATACAAGTTAGTTCTGTCCAGCGCCAGTTCAATTCCGGAGTTTTCGTCCTGGAGAATAAGTTTTTTGTATAGGTTTCCACTTTCATCGTTGGCAACTACTACACCCTTGATGATGATATCTTCTTCGATCAACCTGAATCCGGTATAGGAAGCCTTAAGTTCACTTATCGTAGTATTGGCATCAAAGTCAACGGTTGGGATATAGATAGGCGGTTCATCAAAATCGCCTTTTACACAGCTTGTAATGGCTACTGAAGCTGCAATGAGAGTAAGACCTGCTAAAAATTTCCTAATATGTTTCATATTGTTTCTGGTTATTATATTTTATTTTTTTTGCTTACTAAAACCTAACGGCTACATTGAGGAAGAAATTCGTTCCGATCATATAGAAATAACGTGGCGGGTATTTGTCTACGTTCTTTTCTTCAAAATCGAAGCGTAATTGTTCATAACCACCGGAACTGATGTTTTTATTGTTGAGAAGATTGTTTGCACTCAGGTTAAGCTGAAGGAAATACTTCTGCATGATCCTGAATGATTTCCCTACCGATGCATCCAGGGTAAATCCTCCCGAAAGCATTTCCTGCTCTGTAATGATTGCTATTTGGGGATCCCCCGGCCCAAGGTCCTGGATTGCATGTTGGGTCCTGCGCTCGGGGTTAAAGCTTAGATAAATGTCGTCGAAATAATTGACGCTCAAATTAACGAAGAGAAAATCCGGTCCAACCCATTTTAACCCAAGTGCGCCTGCAGTCTGTGGCGTGCCGGTAATGAAAAAGTTTTTGAGGTAAATCAGTTCAGTGGTATCGGCGCGCGAACCGTTGTCAAAAGCGATAGTAGCTTCAGGTCTGTTGGTATAGCGGTAGTTGCCAAGGTTCAAAGCGGCTTGTAGCCACAGGTCGTAAAACATATGTGCTTCCCCGCCAAATTCAATGCCCTGATGAGTGGTATTAATTCCATACATGATATGGTTAACCAGTGTACGATAGTCATCGTGATAAAATGTCAGGATTTGGTTTTGATCCTTGAACTCGGTATGATAAACCGTAGCCCTCGCTTTAATCATGGGGGCACGCAAATGGACACTGAGTTCGGAGCTGAAAATCTTTTCACTTTTTATCCCTGGCGATACATCATCTCTGGTTCTTGGAGAAACAAAGGAATTACGCATGTATGGAGCCTGGGTCATATAGGCCAGGTTGCCTTCAAGGAATAAGCGGCCCGAGAATTTGTAGGTGGCACCGCCTTTCAATCCATAATCTATGAAATTGTGCTTGAACGATTCACCAAGGGAATTTTCAGGATGGCGACCATTGCGCATGAAACCTTCGCGCCAGAAGGTAGTAGACGAAAGTTGTCCGGCCAGGAAGAAATCAATGGCACGGAAAGTAAATTCTGAACTGATCCAGATTTTCCCGGTTTGTTGTCTGAGGTTGTAATCGTAGCCAAATTTGTCGCCTACCCTCACAATCCTGTTCGGGTTATCAATATCGTTTTGTGCGATCGTATCACCGCCCGGAAAATCGCGTTCGGCAAACTGGTCAATATCTACCCAATGGCTACCACCAAGCAGGTCGTCAATGGTTTTAAAATAATTGACTGTGTAATCCGAAAGTTCAACACCCCTGTTTATTTTCAGGTTCTCATTAACGCGGTGGTTAATTACCGTACTCAAATTAATGTTTTTCATATCGTTCCGGCGATCCTCAATGATGTAGCGCGATTGCTTGCCATCCATTTTTGCAAGGTAATTGGCCTGGTATAATTTATCCCAGTTGATCTGGCTGACACTTGTGTTGTTTTTCCAGGATTCCATCACGGCTGCTTTTGCCGCAGGATCTTCTTGCCAGCTAGGCAAGTAGCGATAATAGTCAGGTCTTGGATCGGCAGAATTATACCAGTTCAGCGCAGTGGTTCCTGTTTTGCCAAACATATAGGAGGCTGTGGTTGTAATGTCTGTGGAACTATTGTATTTCCAATAGTGGTTAAGCACCAGAACGGGCTGGTTCATGGTGCGAACACGCGAATTTCGCACTGCACCTTCCTGATAACCCCAGTTAGGGCTATAATGGTTGGTACCCAGCATGTCGTAGATTTCCTGAGTGGAGCCGCCTTGCATTCCGCGTTTTACCGGCGAGGCGAATGCAGTTAATTCAATTGAATGACGCTCATTGATCTTTTTTTCAAGCCCCATGTAATAGGCCCAGGCATCATAAAAAGTTCCCTTAATATAGCCTTCCTGACCCCATCGTCTTGATCCGCTCGCCGTGACTGCCCATCCATTGTTCATCATGCCGGTGGAATGTGTAAACATCACACGGTGAGTATACGACCTGTTTGAGGCTGAATAAGTTAATTTGGTCTGGACCCGTTGCTGCGAAGGGCGAGTTATAATATTAGATATGCCGCCGATACTTCCGAATGAATTGCTGGCAGTGCCTAGCCCATTTACGAAGGTGCTGTTCCTTGTGGCATCATTAAGACCGCCCCAGATAGCCCACAGGGTACGCCCGGTTTCTGAATCGTTGATGAGAGAATTGCCAATGTAAGTGGGCGTAAGGTCAGCATCATATCCACGGGTTCTGAACCATGCCTGTCCAAATGTAAAAGACGCATATGAACTGAATACATCGCCTGAGGAGTGCAGCAATCCTGAAATATTTTGCGATCGCGCATCATCATCCATATCCAGTAAGGATAAATTGATTTCAGGTATAATATCGGCTGAAGCCAGTGAGGTAGGCTCAAACTTGATTTCACCAAGATTGGTATCGGGAGTTATTTCCACCTCAATGGTTTTGGTTTGAAAACCTGCGGCTGATATAACCAGTGTGGCTTTGCCGGTTGTGATATTGCGCACCACAAAGTCACCATTCACATCGCTAAGCACCTGCCGGTCATTCACACTAATAAGTATAGAGGGAAGCCCGCGCAAGGTGGATGTTTCCACAATCCGGCCGGATATATTCCCCGACTGACCTGAATCATCTGGTTCGGGAATAGTGTCATCGTTTTCCGTAATTGCTGGTTCAGCAATAGCCTCAGGTTCTTCTACCTTTTCAATTTCAATAGCTGGTTCAGGTGCAACTGGTTTTTCAATTTGCATTTCAGGCAGTTCAGCAGCCATTTCTTTTTCAGTGATTACCGGATCAGGAGTTTTTGCAATTTCCTGAACAGGAATTTTTTCTTTTTGCAGGTGAATCCTCAAACCAGGCTTAAGCTTATCAGCATTGCTAATGTTGTTGATTGCAGCAAGCTCGGAACTCAGTGTTAGAATGTCTTTGTCCTGCAATAATCCTGCAGCCCTGGCATCAATGACAATACCGGTTAACGTGTTTTTACCCAAATTGTCTTTGTCCCAGTCTCCGATCATTACAGAGTACCCGGTGTAAACATTCCCAATAAAAGCATGGCCAAAATACTGGCCGATGATTGTGCCGGACTTAGCATCAGTGGTTTGACTTAGATCCTTTAAAGCAGGTTGTTGTGCATAAATTATCGCAAGCGGAATCAATGCAATCAGAATGAGTAGTAGCTTTTTATACATAGGGGATCAGTTAGAAATGAATGAAAATTTACTGTGGTAAGATATAATTGATGGTCAAAATGTCGGGGGCTAATTTTTGCACAAAATAACGCATTTTTTAGAGACCCTGTTGCATTCATAGATGCTTATTTTGGAGCCGATCCGAAATGATCCGCCTTTCTTCCCCTGCTTATGGTTAAAAGCAATACCTTTGCTGCTCATTTAAGCACCATATATTGATGAAGAAAACACATCCGACCCAGCTACAGATTGTTGGTTTGATTGCAGTTCTAACATTGGCCACACAATTTTTATTTGCCCAGGAAAAAAAGGCAACCGTAGCTTGTATAGCATTTTACAATGTCGAGAACCTATTTGATACCATAGATAGCTTTGATACCAATGACTTGGAATATACACCGGAGGGAAGCAAGCAATGGGATAGCAGAAAATATTCAGAAAAAATTACTAACCTGGCAAGGGTTATTGCTGAAGTTGGAACCGAGTTTACACCCGATGGGCCAGCGATTTTGGGCTTGTCCGAAATAGAAAATAAACTTGTGATAAACGATCTGGTCAACGATCCGCAGATCAGGGATCGTGGCTACAGGATCGCACACTATGATTCACCCGATCGCCGCGGTGTTGATGTAGCCCTGATTTACCAGCCTAAATACTTCACTTATTTATCCAGCAAGCCATATCTTTTCATTCCCGAAGGCAGGGAAGATTTTTATTCACGCGATGTTTTACTTGTTTCCGGCCTTTTACATGGCGAACCCATGCACATTCTTGTGAACCATTGGCCTTCGCGCCGAGGTGGGGAGCGTGCCAGCCGTCCCTTACGCAATGTAGCTGCCCAACTCAACCGCAAGATCGTTGATTCATTGCAACTGGCCGATCCTACTGCACACATTATTATAATGGGCGACTTAAATGACGATCCAATCAATGAAAGTGTTAAGAAACATTTACAAACCGGCTGGGACAAGAATAAACTGAAAAAGGATGAGTTGTTTAACCCTTTCTATGATTTTTACCGCAAAGGAATTGGAACACTTGCATATCGCGATTCATGGAACCTGTTTGATATGATCATTCTGAACCAGACCTTGCTTACACCAGATAAAAGTACATACACTTTCTACAAGGCCGATGTATTTAACAAGCGATTCCTCTTGCAGACCCAGGGTCAGTTTGCCGGATACCCTTTACGGACACATGCCGGCGATACGTATCTTGGCGGTTTCAGCGATCATTTTCCGGTTTACATTTACCTGGTCAGGGAAAAATAGTTGGGATCCAAGGAATTTTTTATCGCTATTAAAGCTGTCCTGAGTCAGCCTCCGAAAAATTAAGCTTATGAAATGCTAACTTTAAATATATTCTCTCGTTTTACTGCTGTATTGTTGCTTTCGCTCATCGCTGCTATAATGATGGCTCAGACGCCATCAAAGTCTATCAGTAAGGTTGAAAAAAAGATCGGTTCAGGCAAGGCGTTGGCTTCTGAACCAAATGCACAGCCCGCCAACCTTACGTTTTCAAATGTAAAGACCTATACCTACGATGCTGCTTTTAGCAATGCCGATCCGCAACCGGATTTCTATATTGTACTCAGAAGCATCGGACAAGCCGTTGTTGCTGTGCCTGCCGATGGCGAAACTTATTTCGTAGGCGATGCAATAGGAAACGCCCGTGTAGTTTTTATTGGAAGCGATGCAGAGTTTTCGCCCAGGGGCGTTCTTGCCGGAACTACTTTTTATCACAGTGTCTTTTCATTTAACGGTTCGGATGGCACTGAAAATTATCTCCAGGAAAACCCCTTGACCGGATACACTACCACGCCCGAAAACATGATTGGCGATTTTTATGAAGGCATCAATTCAAAAAGTGAATTTTTTATTGAGGAATTGCAAAACAGGATCAGACCACATAATTCTTTTGCTTACGGCGATTATGTGAACATTATGATCAATGGTTTCGAATACCAGGATACTACAGGGGGACAAAAAGTTGTGTACTGTGTTTACACCGGTTACGCCCATGTTTATGATGATCCGTTTGGCTGGATCGGGTCACCGGGCGGTACATTAAGCCGCGAGCATACATTTCCTTTCAGTTGGTTTCCACACAATTCAGAATCGGCGCCGGAATACTCAGATTACTATCACCTTTTCCCGGTTCACCAGAACAATGCCAACAACAGGCGAAGCAATCTCCCGCTGGGTGTAGTTCAAAATGTCACCTATCAATTTCTTGATGGAAAACGTGGAACAGATGCACAGGGAAATATCGTTTACGAACCCAGAGATTCGCAAAAGGGCAATGCGGCACGCGCGATGTTTTACATGGTAACCCGTTACGATAACACCAATGGTTACCAATGGCAACTTCCACCTCAACAAAATCAGGAAATTCTCAAACTCTGGCATTTTTCCGATCCACCGGATGCCCGGGAAATAGCCAGGAACGACTATATAAGCTCAAGGCAGGGCAACCGCAACCCATTTATTGACAGCATGCATTTTGCTTCAAAAATTGATTTCCAAAGCATGGAATGGCTAAGTGTGGATCAGATAACAAGCGCTGGTTTCAAGATGAGTATCTTCCCTAACCCGGTTATGGATCACATGATCATTGAAATGCTGGTTGTACGACCCGGCGAAATTAAAATTAAGCTTTTTACACTGGAAGGAAAGCCGGTTGATTTTCAGGACACAACCCTTAGTGCAGGTATTAACACCACTGTAGTTAATTATTCTGATTTGCCGGCAGGCATTTATATTTTGACAACTGTTTTCGGCGACCAGTCGTATTCGCTGAAATTGATGAAGCAATAAGTTGTTTTGAAGCTTGCACCAGCGTTGTGAAATAATGGATTGTTGAAAGCGTTAAAGATACCTGTTGTGCTTATGATCGAATTGTTTAATTTCGCTGCTTCTTAATAAATCACCCGGTGTCAGATAGTCTCGTTATAATTCCAACATACAACGAAAAGGAAAACGTTGAGAAAATTATCCGAACGGTTTTCTCACTCAGGAAAGATTTTCACATCCTCATCATCGAAGATAATTCCCCCGATGGCACTGCCGATATCGTAAAATCGCTGCTGGGGGAGTTCAAAGATAAATTGTTCATTGAAGAACGCAAAGGCAAGCTTGGCCTGGGAACTGCTTATATTCACGGTTTTCGGTGGGCTTTGCAAAGAGAGTATCAGTATGTTTTTGAGATGGATGCCGACTTCTCACACAATCCTGCCGATCTTCTTCGTTTGCACGATGCCTGTGCCAATAAAGGCGCCGATCTGGCCATAGGTTCACGATATATAAAAGGTATCAACGTGGTAAACTGGCCAATGAGCAGGATTTTGATTTCATACTTTGCTTCATTTTATGTGAGAATTGTTACCGGCATGAGGGTAAAAGATTCAACGGCCGGATTTAAATGTTATACCCGCAAAGTCCTTGAAACCATTGATTTGAGCCAGATCAGGTTCATTGGTTATGCTTTCCAAATAGAGATGAAATTCAATGCATGGAAACTTGGTTTCAACATTGTTGAAGTGCCGATTGTATTCACCGACCGTGCCGAAGGGGTTTCAAAAATGAGCAAAGGCATAATCAAGGAAGCTATTTTCGGTGTCATCACAATGAAGTGGAAAAGTTTTTTCCGGAGATATTCGAAATAGAAATTATTGACGATTTTTGATTTACGAAGTACGACTTTGGGGCAAGAAGTAAGCTCGCTAATTTGAAGGAGTCAATTGATAGCATAAACTTACTCCAAATCGTAAATCCAAAATCGTAAATCGTAAACACATATGGGAAATCCGCTGCTCATCCACAACGCCCTGATCGTAAACGAAGGGAAATCCTATAAAGGCTCCATTTTATTGAGTGATGGAATCATTCAGCAGGTGTACGAAGGAACCCCGCAGGAAGGCCATTTCCCGCCAAATTCAGTTTTTCTCGATGCCGGGGGCAAACTTCTTATGCCTGGTGTAATTGACGATCAGGTGCATTTTCGTGATCCGGGCCTCACCCACAAAGCTGACTTGGAAAGCGAAAGCCGCGCAGCCGTTGCCGGTGGCGTGACTTCCTTTATGGAAATGCCCAATACAATTCCACCGGTACTTACCCAGGAATTGCTTGAAGAAAAGTATGAGATGGCGGCTAAAAAATCGCTGGCCAATTATTCGTTTTATATGGGAACCTCAAACGATAATGTTGATGAGGTTCTGAAGACAAATCCTGGAAATGTATGTGGGGTTAAAGTTTTTCTGGGAGCTTCAACTGGAAACCTACTGGTTGATGACCATGCAACATTGAATAAACTTTTTGCAGATTGTAAAGTGCTTATTGCAACCCATTGCGAAGATGAAAACATCATCAGGAAAAATTCAATAATGTTCCGTGAGAAATATGGTGAAGATATAGCGGTTGAATTGCACCCTCAAATCCGCAGCCACGAAGCCTGTTATAAATCATCGGAATTTGCCGTGAACCTGGCAAAAAAATACGGCACCCGGCTTCATATGCTGCATCTCTCCACTGCTGACGAAATGCAACTGTTCGATAACCTGATCCCGCTGCATGAAAAGAGAATAACCGCCGAAGTCTGCGTTCACCATTTGTGGTTTGCAGAAGAAGATTATAGAACCCAGGGCACACGAATAAAATGGAATCCGGCCATCAAATCAGCCGGCGACAGGGAGGCTTTATTCCAGGCTTTGCTTGATAACAAACTCGATGTGGTTGCCACCGACCACGCCCCACATACGTTGGAAGAAAAAAGTAACACATACTTCAAATCGCCGTCCGGTGGTCCGTTGGTGCAGCACTCCTTGCAGGCTATGCTTGAGTTTTTTCACCAGGGGCGCTTGAGTCTTGAGCAAATTGTTGAGAAAATGTGCCATGCCCCGGCCATTTGTTTCCAGGTTAACAGAAGGGGTTTTATCAGGCCAGATTATCATGCCGATGTGGTGTTGGTTGATCTGAACACAGCCTATACCGTTAACAAAGACAACATATTGTACAAGTGCGGCTGGTCGCCATTTGAAGGCCAAACCTTCAATTCAAAGATTACCCATACTTTTGTGAATGGAAACCTGGTGTATGAAGATGGGGTGATTCATAATTCTTCCAGGGGAGAGCGCTTACTTTTCGATCGCTAAAATGTCGCTTATTCTGAATTCATTTGGTTCAAACCGAAAATAAAACCAGGCCTATGACAAAAATGATTTACTCAAGCCTTGCCTTCATTTTTCTATTTTCCTGTTCGCCTGAAATTGAAAGGGTAGTGGTTCAAACCTACCCTGATGGGAAAGTTGAACTTGAACAATATTACTCCTTCCAAAATAATGATTCGATCCTGATAAAGGAAATCGGGTATTATCCCGATGGCATGAAACGTATTGAAGGAGCCTATCATCAAGGTATGCGGGAGGGCAAATGGACCTATTGGTTCTCCAATGGAAACAAGTGGAGCGAAGCTAATTACAAAGCCGATATCCGCGATGGGAAGAGTACAGTATGGCATGAAAACGGCGGAAAGTATTTTGAAGGCAATTACAAGGCTGGCGAACGGGCCGGGAGATGGAGATTCTGGGACGAAGATGGCAGCCTGGTAAAGGATATTAATTATGACGAGTGATATTGGAAACCAAATGACAGATATCAAAAACAAGCATCAAAATTACCCAAGGGTTATCTTAAGCAAAGGGCGCGAAGTTTCGATCCAGCGTTTCCATCCCTGGATTTTTTCCGGGGCCGTTCAATCCATATCCGAACATCTTAAGGGGGGTGAAATAGTTGAAGTGTTTACTTCGCAGGGCAATTATCTTGGCACCGGGCATTTTGAAGACAGTTCGCTTGCGGTCAAACTATTTAGCTTCGAACGCAAAGAAATCAATACAGCCTTCTGGAAGCAAAAAATTGAAAATGCTTACAATCTGCGCAAGGCGCTGGGCCTGGCTGAGAATGCTGACACCAATGCATATCGCCTCGTTTTCACTGAAGGCGACGGTTTGCCGGGATTGATCATTGATATTTATGATAAAATTGCGGTTTTCCAAGCTCAGACCCAGGGGATGTTCAATGCCCGAAATGAAATTTCCGAAGCGCTGACAAGCGTTTACAATGGCAAACTCCAGGCTGTTTATGACAAAAGTGCTGAGTCATTTTTCGAACCTTCTGAAAATAATGAATTACATAGCAGGTTTTTGCATGGGCAAGCCGAAACTCCAAAGGAAATCACCGAACATGGAAACAAATTCCTGGTGGATTTTGTCAAAGGACAGAAAACAGGTTTCTTTCTGGATCAGCGTGAGAACCGCGCTTTGCTGGGGCTATATGCCCAGGGTCGTAAAGTCCTCAATTTATTTTCTTATACCGGCGGATTCAGTATTTACGCATTGAAGTCCGGCGCCAAAGAAGTTTACTCTGTTGACAGCGCCGCATCAGCGATTGAGCTTGCTAATGCAAACGTAAAACTCAACGGCTTTGAAGAAACCAAACACAAAGGCATCATAGCTGATGTGAAAAATTATGTTCAGGAAATGGCCGCTGATTTTGACCAAGTAATTCTTGATCCGCCTGCCTTCGCCAAGCACAAAGCCTCGCAACACCGGGCCATGCAGGGTTATAAATTTCTGAATACATCGGTTCTGAAAAAGATAAAATCTGGTGGAATCCTTTTCACTTTTTCCTGTTCTCAGGTAGTCGGAACCGATTTGTTTGAATCCACGGTAATGGCATCTGCCATTGAAGCCGGCCGTAGCGTCCGCATCCTTCACCGCCTCAGCCAGCCACCCGATCACCCGATAAGTATTTTCCATCCGGAAGGGGCGTATTTGAAGGGGCTAGTGATTTACGTGGATTAAAAATTTCAAATTCCGGGTATAGCCGGAATTCTTCGGAAAAATATGGAAATTACGGTTATAACCGTAATTCTTTAATTATTTTCAACTTTTGCGGTTATAACTGTTTTTATCAAAATTTGAAATCATTGATTGTGGTTACTCCGAAAAGTATTAGACCATACAGATATATGGTCCAAATGGACAGCACATTGTATCAGCTATTCCCGAGAAATAAAATTGAAGTGGTGTTTTATTAATGAGCAATCTTAGAAATAAATAGCGTTACTCGCTGTAATGGCCTTTACAGCTTACAATTAAAATGTTTCCTGTTTCATCTAATTTGTAAACAAGACGATGCTCAGAAGTAATTCTTCTTGACCAGCAACCAGATTTATCAAATTTTAATAGTTCGGGTTTGCCAATTCCGGAAAATGGAGAACGTTTGATGTCTTTGAGTAGCTTAACGATCTTCTTAAAAATCTGTCTGTTATACAATGCCCAATTGCTGAAATCGTCAAGCGAATTTTCTTCGAAAATATATTTATTCATGACAGCAGGTTTTCTGAAAATTCATCCAGTTCCTGCTCGGAAAATGCTACAAACTTGCCATTCGATAAGTTAGTTAAAGCCTCTTGAATCCGTTGAATATATTCTTCTTTGGATTCTTTGTTATTGAGGCCAAAGTCACCAACAGGATTGATTGTGAGTTCAATCTCCTGATCCTTATTCAATAGCATTTTTAACTTTTTGACAAAATCAGGCGTTAGTTCATTAATGGAAATTCTTATTGTTGCTTCCATATTACTCAAAATTCAAGGTTAGTCACAAAAGTAATACTAATTTATTTTGATCAATAATTGAGGAGTTTGAAATTCTCCGGTAGGAAAAATGTGGGATTGAATGGAGGTACTAGTCCTCATCCTTCAAATAATCTATCAGCCTTCTTTGTTTTTTGGTTGGCCGCCCGGTGCCACGGTCGCGGTGCTCGAAATTCATTTCACTGATGAGTTTCAGCTTGTCGTATTCTTCCTGTGGAGTCAAATCCCTGGCAAATTCAGGAACAAGTTTAGCGCCAACACGGTTCTTGATCGGTTCAATCACTTCCAGGGTTTTCTTGATCGGGGCCATGCTGATCTCAATCACATCGCCGGGTTTCACATCACGTGATGGCTTTACGGCGTTTCCATCCATTTTAACCTTGCCCGCCCTGCATGCATCGGCAGCCTGGTTGCGGGTTTTATAAACCCTTACCGACCAAAGCCATTTGTCAATTCGTACGGAAGCATTCATGGTTTTTCAGGTTTTTGTGATGCTGTGATACAGTAATGCAGTGATGCAGTTTGGAGTGATGGAGTGGTGGAGTAATGGAGTAATGCGGTGTTTAGTAGTTAATTTGATAATAGGGTGTTCTTCAAATTTTGAATTTTGGACTTAGGACTTGACGCTTGTTTCTTGTCTCTTGTTTCTTGTCTCTTGGAATTTGGGGCTTGAAACTTGGGACTTCCAACTTACTTTTCCCTGAAATAAATCTCCATTGGCACCCCGCTAAAATCAAAGTTGGAGCGTATCTGGTTCTCAATAAAACGTTTGTACGGGTCTTTCACATACTGAGGCAGATTGCAGAAAAAAACAAAGGCAGGGAAATGGGTTTTAAGCTGAGTGATGTATTTAACTTTCACGTATTTGCCTTTGGTAGCCGGGGGAGGATTATTCTGTATAACAGGAAGCAACAACTCATTCAATTTAGAGGTAGTAATTCTTCGCTTTCGGTTCTCATACACCTGATGTGCCAGTTCAATGGTTTTGTAAATACGTTGTTTTGTGAGAACCGAAGTAAACACGATCGGAACATCGGTAAACGGTGATATTTTTTCGCGGATCAGAGTTTCATAATCCTTGTGCGTATTGGTTTCCTTTTCCAACAAATCCCATTTGTTCACCACAATTACGATTCCCTTGTGGTTCTTCTGAGCCAGCGAGAACAAATTGGTGTCCTGCGCCTCAAATCCTTCTGAAGCATCAATCATCAAAAGGCAGACATCGCTGTTCTCGATTGAACGGATGCTTCGCATTACCGAGTAGAACTCAATATTTTCAGAAACCTTGCTTTTTTTCCTGACCCCGGCTGTATCCACTAAAAGGAAATCAAAACCGTAACCTTTGTGCCTTGTATACACAGAATCGCGGGTTGTGCCCGGAATTGCGGTAACTATATTGCGGTCAACACCCAGCAAGGCATTCACCAGCGAGGATTTACCAACATTTGGCCTTCCCACCACGGCAATCCTTGGTATTTCAGGAACTTCCTCAACATCGGGTGTGGAAAATTCTTTCACCACTTCATCCAGTAATTCGCCGGTTCCACTTCCGGTCATTGCAGAAACAGGGAAAACCTGGTCAACCCCCAGGGCATAAAATTCGCTGGCTTCGTTAAAGTGTTCAGAACTATCGGCTTTGTTGGCCGCAACAAATATCTTTTTGTCCGAACGCCTCAGCATAGTCGAAATTTCTTCATCCATGCCTGTGAGGCCTTCGCGCGAGTCAACAATGAAAAGGATTACATCGGCTTCTTCCATCGCCAAAGCCACTTGTTTGCGGATCTCGCTCTCAAAAACATCATCCGAACCGGTAACATAGCCACCTGTATCAATAACCGAAAACTCAATGCCATTCCAGTCTGAACGGCCATAATGCCGATCGCGGGTAACGCCGGAAGTTGGATCAACAATGGCTTGCCTCATGCCTGTGAGGCGATTAAAAAAAGTGGATTTGCCAACATTCGGCCTTCCTACGATAGCAAGTATATTGCTCATAATATCAATAATTTGGCGGCAAAGGTAGGGTTTTTAATGGGATACGGTGATGCTGTGTTACGGTGATGCAGTATTGTGTGTGTGGTTGATTGGTCAATTAGTCAATTGGTTGATTGGAGTGATGGAGTATTGGAGTAATGGAGTAATTGGCCTTCAACCTTGGAATTTGGGACTTGGGATTTGGATCTTGGGTCTTGTTCCTTCAAAACGCACTTATCCCCGTAATATCATGCCCTGTTATCAGCAAATGAATGTCATGTGTGCCTTCGTAGGTGATTACCGATTCGAGGTTCATCATGTGGCGCATCATTGGGAAATCGCCGGTAATGCCCATGGCGCCGAGTATCTGCCGTGATTCCCTGGCCACATCCAGCGCCATTTTCACGTTATTGCGTTTGGCCATACTTATTTGTGCGGGTGTTGCACGGTTTTCATTTTTCAGAACACCAAGCCGCCATGCAAGCAACTGCGCTTTGGTAATTTCGGTGAGTACTTCGGCCAGTTTCTTTTGCTGAAGTTGAAACGAGGCAATCGGTTTCCCAAATTGGGTTCGCTCTTTGGAATATTTCAAAGCGGCGAAGTAACAGTCCATGGCTGCGCCTATTGCGCCCCATGCAATTCCGTATCGTGCAGAATTCAGGCAACTTAACGGGCCTTTCATGCCTTTTACGCCCGGGAAAATATTTTCTTTGGGAATCCTAACATTATCAAATACAAGTTCACCTGTGTTGGACGCCCGCAGCGACCATTTGTTTTTTATTTCTGGGGCCGAATAACCTTCACTTTCCTTAGGAACAATCAATCCGCGAACAGTTCCCGTTTCATCCTTTGCCCACACCACAGCAATGTCTGCTATACCGGAATTGGTGATCCACATTTTAGCGCCATTCAACAAAAAATGATCGCCCTGATCCTTGATGCGGGTTTCCATGCTTCCGGGGTCGGAGCCATGATTTGGTTCGGTAAGGCCAAAACAGCCCACCAATTCGCCACTTGCAAGCTTGGGCAGGTATTTTTGTTTTTGTTCTTCTGAACCGAAAGTAAAAATCGGATACATTACCAGGGAAGATTGAACCGAAGCCGCAGATCGGATACTGCTGTCGCCGCGTTCGAGTTCAGTCATGATAAGGCCGTAAGAAATCTGATCCAAACCGGCACCACCGTAAGCCTCAGGAATATATGGCCCAAGTGCGCCGAGTTCTCCAAGTTCGCGCATGATTTCAGAAGGAAACTCATTGTTTTGCGCCCAGCGTTCAATATTGGGTTTTATTGAGCGGTTCACCCAGTCTTGGACTGCACCGCGGATAATGCGATGCTCCTGGCTAAGAAGTTCGTCAATAAGGAAGTAGTCGGGAGTCTGGTATTCGGAAAGAGACATGTGAAAAAGTTGTTATAAATAATCAATCAGATTTGAATTCAAAAACAACCAAGTAATGATAACACCTCTATCGTTATCTGATTGGTCTGCGCTCTTACTAATTTTAATATCAGGGGTTTATAGATTTGGCATTAACCAAAGTTCATGTGCTAATATTTACCGTCAGTAGTTTTACCTGTAATGATAGCTACGCTTGCTCCGGCTCCAATCCTGGTGGCGCCTGCCCTGATCAGTGAAACGGCAAAGTCAAAATCTCTGATACCGCCGCTGGCTTTCACACCCATTTTGGGTCCAACAGCGCGGCGCATGAGTTCAATATCGGCAATAGTAGCACCACTACCGCTAAAGCCGGTACTGGTTTTAACGAAATCGGCCTCGGTTTTTTTGCATATTTCACAAGCAAACACTTTTTCCTGGTCTGTTAACAGCGAGGTTTCGAGTATAACCTTCAGCACTGTGTTGCTTCGGCAAGCTCTTTTCACGGCTCTGATATCATCCTCAACGTATTTAAGGTCGCCTGATTTCAGTGCTCCTATGCTCATCACCATATCAATTTCGTGTGCTCCGTTACCGATAGCATTCCTGGCTTCAAAAGCTTTAGTTCGTGAATCAGTTTCTCCCAGCGGGAATCCGACAACCGAACAAATCTTTATGCCAGTGCCTCTTAATTTCTTTGCCACATACGATACCCAGCCCGAATTAACGCAGACGGAATAGAAATTATACTGTATTGCTTCGCTGCAAAGCTGGTCGAACTGGGAAGCCACCGCATCGGGTTTGAGGAGAGTATGATCAATATATCCTGCCAGTTCCTGCGGAGTCATGCCTGGTCGTTTTAGATCTGATTCAATTTTATCTTTGCTATCTTCCTTATTCATGCTTTCCTTGAGCCGTGACATTACTTCACGGGTTATTTTTTCTACCAATTCGTTTTGATCCATTGTTTTTCTGATGTTTAATCTTGTCAATTAAATTATATGGCTGGTTTTTTCACAGATGTATTCAGCAGTTATTATTTCCTTTCAATGGCCATCATTTTGTTGATCCTGGGCCAATGCCTGCCACCTTCAAAGCCGGTTTCAAGCCAAAGTTTTGCCATAGCGCTTAACTCCGTCTCTGAATGCATTGTGGTTCCCATGGTCAGCACATTGGCATTGTTATGCTCCCTGCTGTTGATGATTGTTTTCATATTCCAGCATAAAGCGGCCCTGATTCCTTTCACTTTATTGCAAACCATTGAGGAGCCAATACCGGCTGCGTCAAGCATAATTCCCCGGTCGCAGGCGCCACTGGCAACTTTTTTTGCAACCTGATACGCGAAATCCGGATAATCTACTTTTATCGTTTCATTATCGGTTCCCACATCTGTTACTTTGTAACCGATCACTTGTAAATATGATTTAAGCATTTCCTTGGCGCTGTATGCTCCGTGATCGGCTCCTAAGGCTACAGTAACAATACTTTCCTTATTCATGGTTCATTAACAATTTTGGGTTGACAGCATTAGGGCAACTATTCCCTGTTTCTTCACAGGTAAATAACAACTAATAATCGCCATCCAAACACTTCATTTCATTAAATCTTTTTATTTATGTGATCTACAATTCCCGCTACCACCAGTTTGATTGTATAAGCTTCGGGTTCTTTAAGTGCGATCCTGGCGGAGTTGCCTTCATCAATCGTAATAACGGTATCACCAAAGCCTGCCTGAACAGTATCAATAGCCAAAAACGATTTTCCTATTGATTGGCCAGTGGGATCTATCGGCTGAACAATCAAAATTTTCCTTGATTCATAGCCTTTTGCTTTCACCGTTGAAACAACATTTCCGATTACTCTGCCAATAATCATGATTATCTCTCCAGATTAATTACGTCAACAATACCAACTATGGCGGCGTCGCATGGATTCAGTATATTCTCCAGCACCCTTGCGGCTTCTCTGCTTGTTTCATAATATATTACCTGCCCTTCTGAGGATTGTATTGTATCTATTGCCACTATCGGGTCGCCGGTATCATTGAGTTTTTCATCAACGGGTTGCACAAGAAGGAATTTCTGTCCTTCAAATGAATCAACCTTAACGGTGCTGACTACTCTTCCGATCACCCTTCCAAATTTCATATCAAAGTTTTTAAATAATTCTGAAATAATCCACCAGGGTGCATCTTCTTTCGCGTGTAAATGTGTGTGCCCTACTAAGACCTTCGCCTGTTGGGCTGGCTATTGTAAACGAGGCAAATCCTGCACCGCCATAGCCTAAGCCGGCATAGCTGGGGCCATTTTTGACAAAAAGTGAACAATTAATCACTTTTGCCATTTTGCTAAGCTTAGCAATGTTCATGGAGTGCATAACTGCTGTATGCCTGAATCCGTGTTCTGCTTTAACGGCAAGGTCAATGGCTGCATCAACATCTTTGACCCTGACCAGGGGAATAACAGGCATAAGTTGTTCAGTCCAGACCAATGGGTGGCCGCTATCAACTTCACACAACAAAATTCTTGTGGAGGCAGGAACCGGTAATCCAATTTCTCCGGCGATAAGACCAGCGTTTTTCCCAATATATTTTTTATTGGCCGACCCTTCATGGCCCGGTTTGCCGGGGTCAGAGATCACAAGTTCTGTTATTTTTCTTATTTGATCCGTATCGAGTTCCCATGCTCCGTTTTTTTTCAATTCAGCCTTGAGTTCATCGGCAACTGATTCAACCACAATAATTTCTTTCTCGCAAATGCATATGATATTATTATCGAAACTTGCGCCATCAACGATATCTTTAGCAGCTTTGGCCAGGTTGGCAGTTTCGTCCACAATTACAGGTGGGTTTCCCGGGCCGGCGGCAATCACTTTTTTACCACTGCTCATGGCGGTTTTAACTACAGCCGGTCCGCCTGTTACAACCATCAAAGCTATTTTCTCGTGCGACATAATTGCCTTTGCCGATTCAATGGTTGGGTTTTCAATGCAGGTAATTACATTAGCAGGGCCTCCTGCCTCAATAACAGCACGGTTCAAAAAATCAATAACATAAGCCGAAACACGCCTGGCAGCCGGATGGGGATTGAAAACTACGGTATTGCCGGCAGCCACCATTCCAATGGCATTGCTTATGATGGTAACAGTTGGATTGGTGGATGGTGTTATGGAACCTATCACACCGTATGGCGCTCTTTCAACAAGAGTGAAACCGTTTTCATCGCTGAATGCCTGTGGCACAATATCCTCAACACCGGGGGTTTTGTTTATTCCGAGCAGGTTCTTGAGCATTTTATCTTCATACTTCCCAAGCCCAGTTTCTTCATGAGCCATTTTTGAGATGGTTTCATTCTGCTCCAGCGAAGCCTTTCTCATGTTGTGAATGATGCTTCTCCGGGTATCAAGCGGCAGTTCTATAAAGGTTTTAAAAGCGGTAGACGCCGCATTGATGGCATCGTAAATATCTGTGAATACACCGTTTATGGCAGCCTGAGATTTCCCCCCAGCTTCCATGCTAAGGTTTTGCAATGCCTCGGCAACCAATTGCCTTACTTTTTCTTCTAAATTATCCATCAGTCATGGTTTTTATGACAAGAAATAGGGTTTTATTTCTTTATGTGGATGAGAAATAATTGTTTTCGCACACAACATATTTTTGGAAGCTATCTTTGATACGGCTGCATTCATTGAAGCCTCAACATCGTGCAGGCGCCCCATCATTTTCATGTAAGATTTACCACCGAAACCGATAGCCAGCCTGATTTCAATAATTTTAACATCACTGGCTTTTGCGGCGATATCAGCGGCCTCGATAGCAGATGTTACTGATAATGTTTCAATAATACCCACAGATTCCCACGTATCCACAGGTTTTATTTTTCCGATAGCATCAATCAACTCGCTGTGAACCATCGGCAAAAAAAGGCTGTCAACAATATATTCCGAACCAATCTCGAATCCTTTGTGGTAGGAATACTCGGCTGAAGCCACATCGCCACTGAAAACAATCAGATATTTTCCGGGACAAATTGTACGCGCGTCAATGATTCTTACAGGAGCAATTTTTACCATCTGATCCAATGCATGGATTCCAATAGCTATGCTACTGAACTCCAGAACACCAAGAACGATTGTGTTTTTATCAACTATCATTTCCTGTAAACAATTTCATTGTTTTCATCTATCATATCAATTATTCCTACTATAATGGCATCAACCGGTTTGTTTTGAGTAAGGGTTGTTTCGCGCGCCGATGTACTTTCCGAAATCATCACAATTTCGTTATAGCCAGCACTCACAAGATCAAGAGCAACAAGAAAGTCACTTTTTGCTTCTCCCTTCTGGTTGCATTTTTGAACCAACAGATATCTTGCGCCTTCAATATCAATGCTTATGTCAGTACTAACTACTGAACCAACAACTTTACCCAGAATCATCTGATATTAAGTTATGTTTTTTGAAATGTAAATACTCCGTCTTTTTCTATCCTATCAACAATGGCAATAACTGCCGAGTCAGTCGGCAAGCCCTCGGTAGCATGGGTAAATCTTGCACTGCTTCCCGATACATACATAACTATTTCATCAAGGCCGGCATTTACGCTGTCCATCGAAACAACAAAATCGTTTTTACCTTTGAGTGTAACAGGATCAATTTTTTCGAGAAGAAGGAGTTTTAAGCCTTCCATTTTGGGTTCCTTATGGCTCGAAACAACAGTGCCAACAACTTTTGCTAATATCATTTTCCAATTAGTTTATTTTTTTTTGATATGGTTGCTTTTACCAAGGCAACAGACACTTCAACAGGGCTTCAAAGTCTTGGTTTTCAAACATGCACAAAATTTAATTATAGCTATCAGACCGTGCTGGTTTCTTTATTTATAGTCTTCCTTTCCCGATCTTCCAGTTATTTCGGCAAGGCGTTTTTCAACATTTATTTTACATTCCAGCACTTCGGCTTCGTCGCCTCCTATGTATAAACGGCCGAACTTTCCAAAACCCATTACATCAATAATATTGATCCTTGCTGTTTTTTCAGCCTCATTTGCAGCATAGTAGGCATAACCCGCCGGCTCAATTTCAAGTACAAACAGTGTATTGCCACGTAAAAGCATCATGCCCATCCTGGTACGATTGATCAATTGTGCATGATGGTCTTCAACATTTTTAATCAACTGGCTTGTCAGAATTCGTGGTTTAATCCTGTCGCTTTCGGTTTTGTCTATTGATTTGAGGACTGCCTCACCTGCCATGCGGGTATCTCCCTGGTTTGATGAGTGAACTTCAAGCATTCCAAAAGCCCTTTCAACAATCTGCATACCTGGGGTAACATTTGTCGCCTTAAGTGCCACGTCTGTCAATGCATTAATCTCAATGCCCGGAGCAATTTCAATGATGCAACAAGCCTGGCCTGCCACAGGCAGATATCCCCTTGATACTGTTGATAAATATGAAGCCATTTGAAGCTGCAGAGAGTCGAGGAAGATATACGTGCGAAGGTCTATGTAAGCTTTCGAACTCATATCTGTTACCCTTTCTTAGCTTTTGCTTTACCCAATGGTAGCGCTGAATCAACATTTGAATGTGGCCTGGGGATAACATGCGATGCAACCAATTCGCCAACTTTTTCGGCAGCTCTGACACCAGCCTCTACTGCTGCTCTCACTGATGCTACGTCGCCTCTGACAATAGCTGTTACATAGCCTCCGCCTGTTTTTTCATACCCTACAAGCTCAACATTTGCTGCTTTTAGCATTGCGTCGGATGCTTCGACCATGGCAGTGAAGCCCCGGGATTCAATCATTCCCAAAGCCATCATTTCATCGTTTTCCATTTTTATTCCTCCTGTTAGTTAATAATTGTTCATAAAAAAATTCGGTATGTTCAGTTGCAAAACATTGGTTTTAAAACTTTTGTATGTTAAGCAATTATAATGAGTGACAAAAATAGTTCT
The DNA here is from genome assembly GCA_014860575.1 of Bacteroidales bacterium. Classification (NCBI taxonomy): domain Bacteria; kingdom Pseudomonadati; phylum Bacteroidota; class Bacteroidia; order Bacteroidales; species Bacteroidales bacterium. Next base: position 28,143 of record JACZJK010000042.1, on the reverse strand, counting down.
TTTTAGAACATCAAGCAGAATCTGATAATTATTTGGCAGCCCGCATAATAGGATGCCGGTTATGGTTGAAGATGGAAAATAAAGCATTCGATGAGATTATTCGTAGCCATAACGCTTGAGCATCTCAGGGTTGTTGCGCCAATCTTTACTGACTTTTATGGTTAATTCAAGGTAAACTTGCTTATTTAGAAACTCTTCGATTTCCTTACGGGCTTCTATTCCAACCTTTTTAATTGATTTTCCCTGGTGGCCCAGCAAGATTGCTTTTTGGGTTTCGCGTTCCACAAAAATCAATGCCTTAATGCGGTCAATGCTATCTTCTTCTTTATAACTTTCGACAACTACAGTGGTTGAATAAGGAATTTCCTTGCGATAATTCATAAATATTTTCTCACGAATAGTTTCAGCTACCCAGAAACGCAGGTTACGATCGGTTATCTCTTCTTTTGGGAAAAAAGGCGGGCTTTCCGGAAGCTGATCAATTATTGTTTGCATCAGTTTACCAAGGTTCAGACCCTGAAGTGCCGAAACCAAAATAAGCTGTGCTGTTGGGATAGCTTCGCTCCACAACTTTTCGACAACAACTAACTCATTATCTTTTGCAAGATCAGCTTTGTTGATCACAACAATAACGGGTGTTTTAAGATTTTTTACAATCTCAACAAAATCATTCGTTTCGGGCTTTTCGTGCATTTCGGCCATGAACAGAACCAGGTCAGCATCTTCAAGCGACTGGTTCACAAAATCCATCATAGCATCATGCAATTTATAATGAGATTGTAAAAGACCGGGTGTATCAGAGAAAACAATCTGAAAATCATCGTCACTTATAATTCCTCTTATCCGGTGACGTGTAGTTTGCGCCTTGGGAGTGATGATGGAAAGTTTTTCACCGATCATGGCGTTCATGAGCGTTGATTTACCCACATTGGGTTTACCGATGATGCTTACGAATCCAGCTTTATGCCCCATTATTTTAATAATAAATTTGGTTGGCAAAGAAACAAAAATTACCTTTGCAGTCCGTTTGAAAAACGAGTAAGTTAAAGAACTTCATTGAAAGATAATATATTGCGGGGTGGATTCGCCGCGGCGAATCGTTGGGCTCATATCCGCCGCGGCGGACATCGGTTCGAATAACAAATGAAAGTTCTTTAAAAGATTAAAAATATATTGCGGGGTGGAGCAGAGGTAGCTCGTTGGGCTCATAACCCAAAGGTCATCGGTTCGAATCCGGTCCCCGCTACTTCAAAAGGCTGAGATATGAATCTCGGCCTTTTTACGTAATGATAGCTAACTTCTTCATCATGTTCTACGTTTACATTTTATTCTCAAAAAAGTTCGATAAAACCTATACCGGCTAAACCAGTAACCTTGAGCAGCGATTGCTTAGCCACAATGAACTATCAAGTAAAGATTGGTCAAAAAGATATAGTCCATGGCATATAGCCTATTTCGAAACTTTTCAGACCAAATCAGATGCTATGAAAAGGGAAAAGCATTTTAAGACTGGGATAGGTCGAGAATTTATCATTGAAAAAATCAAAGAATTTTTAAAAGAATAGCTCGCTAGGGGTCATATTCGCTTCGGCGGAAAACAGTCTTCTGCCTGTTGCAATAATTGCAAATCTACAGACGAACTATTCGGCTTAAAAGATGTTAATTTCTATATATTTGCAATTATATTTCAGCTCATGAAAAAAATTTTATACTCGCTTTTATTGCTGAGCATTGCATTTACAGGAGTTTCGCAAACGCCCCTTTTAAATGCAGTTCAAATTGATGCGAAGGATTTTAATGGTTCTTCGCATAATTTATTCAATTACCTTAATAGCGGGAAACATGTTTTGCTCAGTTTTTCGACCATGAATTGTGGGTCGTGCTCAACATATAATCCGCATGTGAGCATCATTTATGAACAATATGGTTGCAACAATGGTGATCTCATCGTGATTGGAGTTAACTGGGGTGCTACCAATATGCAGTTGCTGGAGTATCATCAGCAAAATGGTTATAATTTTCCTTCTATAAGTGGAATCGAGGGTTATGGTAATGAAATCAATGAGGCCTATCAGATTCAATCTTTTATCTCTGTGATTTTAATTGCACCTGATCATACAATTGTGGAACAGTATATTTATCCACCTTCAGTTTCTGAATTGGAAAGCCTCCTGTCATCTTATGGATTAAATGCTACTGCTTGTACAGTAGGATATGATAATATTGCAGATTCTGAGAAAAAAGGGTTTATTGCTTTCCCAAATCCCGCAATTGATTTCTTTAGCATATCATTGGGATCAGACGAAACTGAATTCAATGTAAGCCTGTATGATCTAAATGGCCGGCTGATACGTTCTTACAAAAATCAAAGCTCTCAGTCCACTTCATTATCCCTTCTTGGTGTTGATGATGGTGTTTATGTTATAAAAGCGTGGAACGAGGATTCATTCTATTCTTCCCGCTTGCTTGTTTTGCGTTAAGCTGATATCCACGTTTCTTTTTGCACTGTTTACTTTTCCTGTGCAAATTGACTCTCAATGAACAGGCGTTGAGAGTTTACCTTGAGTTTTTCTCCAAAAGTGCATCCTTCAGTCTTACTCTGTAGCCATGAGATCAAATCAAAATGGATAAGTAATACGATTTGCTCCTTCAATTCCAGATCTTGCAACTCCCTTAAGTATCTTTTGTAAAGATCCTGAATTACAATCGAATCCGGATCCTGAACAACCAACTTCTGGAAATAGCTCACAAACTTTTTGAGGAATGGCTTAACGTTTTCATCTTTCTGTAAATAGCGTTGCAGACTTTTTATACGGGATTCGACCAGATCATATTTCAACTGATCAAAAAATATTACAATTTCCATTATCTTAATTGCAAGCCTCAGGTTAGGCAATAATTCTTTATTCTGGAAAGCATCAATTTTTCTGAGGTATTTCAATGCCTGCACGCGATTATCGTTTCCCATAAAGATATACGCAGAATAATAATAGGCATAGATGTATTGCACACTGTTTACTTTTTTAGTGGCATTGTCCAGAAACGTATTCATAATTTCAATGGCTGTTAGACCATTATAAAAATCCCCGCTTATTGCGCAATTAATCAAAGGATAAAAAACCAGGCTCTCCTTCTTCCGGAATGCAATGTGTGGGTTGATTTCAGGAACCATTTTTAGTTTTTCTACAGCAATTAAAACCATATCTGATCTGCCAATGGCACCTCCTGTGTAAATAAGTCCAAGCAGGCTACTAATAAATTGGTCATGCAGATTCTTTGTGCGATATTCATTTATAAGTTCTCCATACAAACGTAAGTATATCTTGTAAGCATTGTGATAATCGGAAGTATAAAGGTAGGATTGGGCAAGTGGAAAGAGAAGATTAAACCTTATTTTTAAAGGTAATGCGGTAATATCAGTAGTGGATATCAGAATCTCAATTTTTTTTATGAGGTTATTGTAATGAGTACTGTTCGAACCGAAGGTTGGGGTATCAAGAGAATATATCTGGAGCTGATTGGTTAGATGGTTGCCCTGGGTAGTTATTTCATACCAGGTAAGAAGTTGGCTTGTTTTCTCGAGGTACCTGTTGAGGCTTTTTTTATACTCCTCAATATTAATAATATTAATCAGGTTGAGCTCCCATTTCAGGAATCCTATCCATTCAAGGTATAAATCATTTGCTGTGCAGACTTCAATTCCCTTTTTAACGAGTTCACGACAAATCTCGAAATGGCCTTTCTTAAACAAAATTGCTACCTGATGGTGTAAAGTAAGCATGCTCAGGTTCACAGTATCATCAAAATGTAAATTCTGTAAGCTTTTAATTATTTGTTTTTGGAGATAATGTTTGGTGACGGTAAGTTGCTTTATAAATAACCGGTCTTTGAACTGCTTTTTTATTGCATCTTCGTCATAGCTTTCTTGTTTGTCAATTGCGTTGAATAGCGTTATGTAATTGTTTTCCCTTGATCCGGTATACTTGTTCACATAAAGTTTGAAATGCCTCTTCTCTTCCTTGGTCAACGATTTGATCAATTGAAACAAGACTTCTTTCTTTTTCAACATTTGAATTTCTGATTTATATATCCCGGTAATTCTTGCAAGGCTATAGTTAAAAAATGTTAACGTTTTATTTTGAAATCTTAGTATTGCTATTGCTTAACAGAAGCTGCAGATATCAGGTAACAATCAGTATGTCAGCAATATGCTGCTTCAACCTAATTCTTGAGTTATTTGAACAGTTAATGGCTTAAACCTTATTAAAGGGTAGGAATCCATAAATGTACAAAAATTAGTTGTACTGAGGATCTATGGTTGAAGTCTTATGTTTTAGCGATATTTTAGATTGCCGGGTACTCTTAAATATTCAACCTTTGCCATGTTTTTATAAAACATTAAGTGTTCCGGGAAACAAAGTTCTTTGGCAGCAAGTAAGCGGTAAAACTACTCATAATATCTTCATACGCTAAAATATCTTTATTCTACTGCGATTTTGCTTTGATTACCTTTCAGATATTGTTGGTTAATCTGATGGTATCCTTGTTGCCAAAATTCTCCCCGGACACTTTTCTTTATTTTAGGCCTGAGGGCCTTTTTTTTTACCCACCTTGTTTACTTTTGTCAGCCTACTTGATTTATCTTTGCGAAGGTTATCAGATCATCTAATATTCTACATTTATGATAAAGCTTCACAGATTTGGTTTATTTCTAGTTGTATCCTTATTATTTTGTTTCACTGCCTGCGAGATTGTCGACGACGATCCCGATGCCGACCTCCGGGATAGATTTGTTGGTACATGGCGCTTCGACGAAACTGAAGTGAAAAGTAACCAGGCATTTTATAATGTTGATATTGCCTACGATCCATCAAACTCATCACAGGTAGTGCTGACCAATTTTGCGAATGTCGGTAGCTTTCATTCAGCTTACGGTATTGTTACTGAGGATAGGATAACCATTCCCGCTCAAACGGTTGCATCTTTAACTATCAGTGGGATAGGCAACCTGACTACCAACAGCACAATGACCTGGACATATGCCGTAAACGACGGCGCCGATTTGATTTCTTACGCGGCTATAGCAATCAAGCAGTAGATCACAAAGGTTATAATCCTGGTTTGTTGTAAAGCCATGGGTTTTGGCTCTTTTTAAACCAAAACGGTTCCGTTACTTCTTCAACTTCAGGTTCAATAATCAACATACTATCTGAATCCAGATCTGGAATATGGCCTTGAGCGCTTTCTATTTTTGAGAGCCTGGTAATTACTTCAGCATATATTTCCTCATATACATCTGGGTTTCTGCTGTAATATGCAATACTGCTGTCCAATTTTGCTTTTTGAATAGAATATTTTGCAAAAAGGGAATCATAATAGATTTCTGCAAAATCGAAAGCAAGCACGCCCTTAACCTGCTTCTGTGCCAGGGTTCCTTCAATCAGGTGAATATCGGTTAGTAAATCAATCATCGTGTTCTTATCCAAAGCATCGGGTGGCAGTTCAGATTCTAAGCGTTTATTGCTTGAATAGCAGGACGCCATAAGCATCGTTAAACTTAGTAGAATAAGAACCGGATGATTAAATTTAAGCCCAGCCATAAGCAGTACTGATTATTTCTTCTGGCTTTTCAGACGATATTCCTGGTTCAGAAGTTCGATAACTTCGGGTGTAATATCATAAACCTGGTTCGCAACAAATAAATTGGTGCCTTTTTTGAAATTAAAAATCAGGTCATATTGCCTGGTACGATTATAATCTTCAAGGAATAACGAAACAATATCGAGCAATTGCACATTCATATCAAATTCTTCTTTTGCAAGCTGATCTGATAATTCATCGCGCAGGCTCATTAATTCCTGCTGCTCGGTCATAAGCTGCTGCTCGGTAATCTGGGCAATTTCCATGGAGATGCTTCCACTCTGAACGCGCTTCTGGAAGTCGTTTACTTTTTGTTCGAATTCATTTTGCCTCTTACGCATTGTAGCTTCTTTCGCTATTGTACTGGCTTCGAATGAATTTACCATTTCAGAAACCATTTCATACTGTAACATTAAAGTATCAGAATCAATAAAGGCAATGCGCGGTGCGGCATGTGGGTCAGATGTTAAGAGTTGATCCGCTTCTTTTGACTGGCTCTCACTTCTGGAATTAAAGTGTAAAACATAAAGCAAAATTAAGCCAAACATTAATACAATGTTAGCGATCCAAAGGCCAGACATTGGGTTCTTGCCTTTATTCTCAAGGTTTTCAGTCATTTTAAGAAAGGTTTTAAGTAAAGTAGAATATTAGTTGCCAAGTTCTGACATAAATTTTATCCGCATCAAACGGATCTCTTCCTCGCTGTACTCATCTTCTCCAAGTGTTTTAAGTGCATCCTGGATAGAGTCGGATTCAGCTTCTTTGAAATAATCGAATATTTCTTCCTGGTGATAAGGATCTATGTATTCATTGACATAATAGTTCAGGTCAATCTTGGTGCCACTTGATACGATCCGTTCAACTTCCGATAGCAGTTCATCAATGGTAAGGTTTTTGGCATAAGCTATGTCTTCCAAAGCAATTTTCCGGTCAATGTTCTGAATGATATAAACCTTCAAGCCACTTTTATTTACAACTGATTTGACCACCATATCAAGTGGCCGGATGATCTCATTTTCTTCAACATACTGTCCGATAAGTTCAACGAACGGTTTGCCGTATTTCTGAGCTTTACCAATACCAACTCCGGTTATATGCTTTAATTCATCAATTGTAACCGGATATTGAGTAGCCATATCTTCAAGTGAAGGATCCTGGAAGATGACAAACGGTGGTAGTGATTCTTTTCTTGATATGTCTTTTCTCAGATCCTTGAGCAATGAAAACAATGTCTTGTCAGTTGTACTTGTTTTTGATCCGGCACCTGCAAAGAAGTCTTCATCTTCTGAGCTTTCGTAATCATGATCGAGGGTAAGCATGATGGAAACAGGTTTCTTCAGAAACTTATTGCCATCGGAACTGATTTTCAGTAACCCATAATTTTCAATGTCCTTGATGAGCAGGCGCTCAATTAGCATCTGACGGATGATTGCGTTCCAGAACTTCTCATCTTTTTCCATGCCCTTGCCAAAAGAATCAAGCATATGATGTTTGAAATTCTTCAGCGTTGCAGTGTTTTTGCCTGTTAAAATATTAATGATATGCTTTGCCTTGAATAACTGCTTTACTTCAAGTACTGCATCAAGCACGGTCACTACATAATCTTTGGCTTCAAACTTTGACTTTGGATGCAGGCAGTTGTCGCAATTATTGCAGTTGTCTTCTTTATATATTTCGCCAAAATAGTGTAACAATTGTTTGCGCCTGCATACCGATGATTCAGCATAAGCAACTGTTTCGATCAGCAGTTGCTGGGCAATTTCCTGTTCTGCCACTGGTTTGCCTTTCAGGAACTTTTCAAGCTTTTGAATATCGTCGTATGAATAAAATGCAATGCAATTGCCTTCACCATCATCACGGCCCGATCTTCCGGTTTCCTGATAATAGCCTTCAAGGCTTTTTGGAATATCGTAATGAATTACAAAACGAACATCAGGTTTGTCAATTCCCATACCGAACGCGATGGTAGCAACAATAATGTCACTTTCTTCCATCAGGAATTTGTCCTGGTTTATTTTCCGGGTCGAAGAATCAAGCCCGGCGTGATAGGGTAAAGCTTTAATGCCATTAACCTGCAGCGTTTCAGAAAGTTCTTCAACTTTTTTACGGCTCAGGCAATAAATTATTCCAGATTTCCCTGAATTGGCTTTCACATATTTAATGATTTCCTTACTCACATCTTCGTTTTTCGGCCTTACTTCGTAATATAGGTTCGGACGATTAAAAGATGACTTGTAAACATTGGCATCCACCATGTTAAGGTTCTTCTGAATATCTTGCTGAACTTTGGGTGTTGCAGTTGCAGTGAGTGCAATAACCGGTACTTTTTTACCTATTGCCTCTATTATTGGGCGCAAACGGCGATATTCCGGCCTGAAATCATGACCCCATTCAGAGATACAGTGTGCTTCATCAATAGCATAAAATGAGATATTAATCTCTTGGAAAAATTTTATATTTTCCTCTTTCGTTAGTGACTCCGGAGCCACATAGAGAAGTTTCGTTTTTCCGGTGGTTAAGTCCTTCCGAACCTGTGTGATTTCAGCTTTGTTTAGTGATGAATTCAGCACATGGGCGATTCCATTTTCAGCTCCAAAGTTCCGGATTGCGTCAACCTGGTTTTTCATCAGTGCAATGAGCGGTGAAATAATGATGGCGGTTCCATCCAGGATCAGGGCAGGAAGCTGGTAGCACATTGATTTGCCACCACCGGTGGGCATAATAACAAAAGCGTCTTTTCCGGCAAGGACACTTTTTATGATCGCTTCCTGATTACCCTTGAAATGCTCAAATCCAAAAATCTTCTTCAGTAGGTCATGCAGCGGATAATCCTTAGTCAAAGTCATTTCTTACAGCTAGTATTAAATCTCCTATAAAGCTTAAAACAATAAAAATTTAAGCTTAATAATCAATTGGTAACCAAAATTTTAATTAATTGAATTATAACAATCTTATCGTTCAATACAAATATAATGCTTTTTAAAGCCAATTAACCAAATAAGAAAAAAATATATTTTCCTTTCTCTATTGATCTTCATTGATTTTCATTCGCAGAAATGTATAAACCATGTAAAGATCAAATTATTACCCTTCCCCAAAAAAAGGAGTGCAAATTTGAGTATTTAAAATTGTTTTTCAAAAAAAGAATCTTCCTGATTTAACGTTAATGAGTAAGACTGTTTTAACGGATTGTTTTTCAACAGTAAAAGCGGCAGATTCTGATTAGTTAATTTCCATACCTTTGTCAGGCAAACTGAACATTTAAACTGAATCCACACTTTGAAATCTACTGACGAAATTAAAGAAATTGCCAGATTAACCCTGCGTGATGAAGCTGAAGCAGTTGCCGATCTTGCATCACACATCAATGATACTTTTGTAGAGGTGGTTGAGTTAATCCTGCACTCAGAGGGGCGGGCAATCCTTACCGGAATTGGGAAAAGCGCCATCATTGCACAAAAAATAGTTGCTACGCTTAACTCAACCGGAACCCCAGCAATTTTTCTGCACGCTGCCGATGCTCTCCATGGCGATCTGGGAACTATACGCAAGGATGATGTTGTTATCTGCCTTTCAAAAAGCGGGAATACTCCCGAAATCAAGGTGCTTGTCCCCTTGCTTAAGTTATCAGTTAATAAATTGGTTGCTTTTGTTGGCAATACCGATTCTTATCTTGCCAGGCAGGCAGATTATATTATTGATGTTTCTGTAAAAAAGGAAGCTTGCTCCAATAATCTGGCCCCTACTTCCAGTACTACAGCGCAGCTTGCCATGGGCGATGCTTTGGCGGTATGTCTCTTAGAATCAAGGGGTTTTTCGATCAGTGATTTCGCAAGATATCATCCTGGCGGTTCACTTGGCAAGCAACTGTATCTCAGAGTTCAGGATATTTGTATTACTAATGAAGTGCCGCGGGTTAATGTAGATGATAGCATCAAGACCGTTATTGTTGAGATAACATCAAAACGCCTGGGTGCAACAGCAGTAGTTGATGGAAACCAGCTGAAAGGCATCATTACTGATGGTGATATTCGAAGGATGTTATACCGAAATGTTGAGTTCGAAAATCATAAAGCAGTTGATATTATGTCAGCAAACCCACGCACAATTGAAAAGGATGCATTGGTTTCTGATGCGCTCAACATAATGCGCCAGAACAACATAACTCAATTGCTTGTGGTTGATCATGATTTATACACTGGTGTGATCCATTTACATGATATTTTGAAAGAAGGGATTATTTAAGCCGGTCAAGAGTGTTAAGAAATAAGCCTGAACTAATTTTGTCCCGGTTCACACAATCGTTAGTCCTACAGCCTTCCCAGGCTTTTTATCTAAACAAAATACAGAACAATGACTTCAAAACTGGAAGAATTTAATGCATACAGGCAGAAAATGAATGAACGCATTCTGGCTGCTGACAATAAAGTGATCAAACGCATCTATAACATTGATACCAATGCTTATATGGGGGGCGCCCTGAACACAAAAACAAAGGAAATGCTGGGGCTTATTGCATCGCTGGTGCTGCGATGCGATGATTGCATCAAGTATCATCTTATTAAATGCCACGAAAACGGCATGAACAATGAGGAATTGTTTGAAATTCTGGCCATAGGCAATCTGGTTGGGGGAACCATCGTTATACCGCATACACGAAGGGCTGTGGAGTTTTGGGATGAACTCGGCAGCTCGTCTGCCACATAAACTCATTAATATTCAATTCGCAATTCACATGATATTACGAACCGATAACATTGTAAAAAAGTACCGCAAGCGTACAGTTGTAAATAATGTCAGCATCGAAGTAAAGCGTGGTGAGATTGTTGGGTTACTTGGCCCGAATGGCGCTGGTAAAACAACTTCGTTTTATATCATCGTAGGTTTGATAAAACCATTGGAAGGGCGAGTTTTTCTTGATAATACTGAAATTACGCGCGAGCCAATGTATAAACGCTCTCAATTAGGTATTGGATATCTTGCCCAGGAAGCTTCTGTTTTCCGCAGGTTAAGCGTTGAGGATAATATCAAAGCCGTGCTTGAATTCACAGGCTTGAAAAAGCAGCAACAAAAAGAACGTCTTGAATCCCTACTCGATGAGTTTGGCCTGCAGCATGTTAGAAAAAGCCTTGGCATTATGCTCTCAGGAGGTGAGCGCCGAAGAACTGAAATAGCCCGCGCCCTGGCCGTTGATCCCAAATTTATGCTGCTCGACGAACCATTTGCCGGAGTTGACCCTATTGCAGTTGAGGATATTCAGAATATAGTGGTCAGGCTAAAATCGAAAAATATTGGTATCCTGATTACCGATCATAATGTGCATGAAACACTTACCATTACTGATCGTGCCTATTTATTGTATGAAGGATCTGTTTTGAAATCCGGCACATCGGAAGAATTGGCACAGGACGAGCAGGTTCGGAAAGTGTACTTGGGTAAAAACTTTGAACTCAGGCGTTAATTCCTGCAAATTACTTCCCGGCCAATGGAAGTTCAACATCCCGGCATAAACTGGTGGTTTCGTAAAACTCATATATCCAGCTCGACAAAACGGGTTTATTGATTTGCCTCAACATCTGGGCTACGCCAAATAATTCATTGGCATCAGGATGTTGCAACATTCCGCTGGCAATCATTTCATTATACATTTCGAGAGCTTTTGGAACGCCATCATGAATAACACATAAAGCGAGTTTATGAGTGGGGCTCATGACCACTGGCTTTTCAATAATATGCTCAATGTTGTTGATGATCTTGTTGTTAAAGCGTTGGTTTGTATTATTCAGGATCACAATTGCATCGCCCCGTTCAATATACCTGATAAAGCTGGTTCTAAAGCCTTCCCAAAGCCCATGATGGTAAACGTATTTTTCTTCACTTTTCTTCCCGATCCTAAACCCAAATCCATAAGGGAAATTACGACGGTTGGAAAGTGTAACCGGATTATAAGCCTCTTCAAGGGATTGCTTGCTTACAAGTTGCCCGGAGTATAATGCCTGATCCCATTTATAAAGATCCTCAAGGCATGAATGAATGCCTTTATCGCCCAAAACCCTATCGTGAACAACTGGTGTATTGGGTCGGAACCGCCTCCAAACCTGGCGATGGCCAACTGCCTGATGACTGACAGTAAATTCGTTATCGAGTAACTCTACACTAGTAAATGTATTGTGCATCTCAAGTGGGTGGAAAATATTCTCGCGTATAAATTGAGAAAACGTTTTCCCTGAAACCCTCTCAACCACTGATGCCAGCAAAGCGTATCCGGTATTGGAATAACTATAAAGGCGACCTGGCTTGAAGAATATATTTGGGTTGCTGCCAACAAGTATTTTCAGCATTTCCTCATTTGAAGGCATGTGCGAACCATCGGACTGCTTTTCCAGCACATACATATAATTTGGCAATCCCGAAGTGTGGTTGAGCAGATGCCTGATTGTAATATCCTTATAAGTAATCTCTGGCAGGTATCGTTTAATCTCATCATCGAGATCAATTAATTTGCGCTCATAAAGCATTAAAATCGCAACAGCTGTAAATTGCTTACTTACCGAGGCAAGTTCAAAAACCGATGAAGTGGTCAATGGTTCGCGCGTTTGAAAGTTCGCATAACCATGTGATCGCTGGTATAAAATCTTATGATCCTTTACCACCATGATATTCCCGTTAAACCAGGAGTAGCGATTGAGCAGTGAGTCAATCTGATCTACTTTATCACGTAAAAGGTAGCTGTATAGTTGGTCTTCTTCTTTTGGCGATAAGAGCTCGGTCTGGTGCGGCAATGCACTACGCGAGAGATTCTCAGGTGAAACTACCAGCAACAAAAAGGCAATGCAAACCAGGATTAACCTGAGTGAAATGGACATGTTGGAAGCGAAATTAGAGTTTTGGGCTACAGGATCTGATGTTGCAAAAATAGGCATTTCTTATAAACAATTTTCCTGAGTGGAAAGTTTGTGGTCGCAAAAAAGAGGAAGGTTGTAAAAAAACAACCGGCATTCACCCTTGCGGATGAATGCCGGTACCCCTGATATGGCTCAAAATATAACCAGGGTTTTTAATATCTTTTCACCTCAATGCTTGATACGGCCACATCAATATTGATGAAAATTTTATTCTCGCTATCGCTGAAGTTTTCAGTAGTGTACTTATCGTCATCTGTTTTATTAAAATCTTTCAGGTTCTTACCCGAGAGCACTGAGCTGGTTTTAACCTGGCAACCTGAGCTTTCAGGCACTTCGATAACGATTGAAGAAGCTCCGGCATCCACTTCAACATTAATCATAGGCATCAGGTTACCCAACTTCATCCGGATAGAGGAAGCGCCACCATCAATGTTTATGTCATTTACTTTAAAAGAACTCAAATCCATTTCAATCCGGGCAGCGCCAATGTCCAGATCGAGGTCCCACACCGGTTCTTCATGGAGCTTAATGTCAACCTGGTGTCTCAATCGATTGCCACGGATAGTAGTTTCCTCCATTGATAAGTTAACAACATACGAATCTCTTGCTTCCTGGGAAGTGAGACTATAACTCCCGATATTTCCATCTTTTCTAACTTCAATGAGTTGTTGGGAAGTATCCTGAAGATAGAAACTGCCCGCAGCAGCGTCGAGTCTCAATGTTGCTTTTTCAATATCAGCACTGTAAGGGAAGAAAAGGTATTGACTTTCCCAATCGTCCCCATCACGGTCTTTATCTGTATTATCATCTTGCGAATCATCCCACTTATCACCACGTGATTTATCCCATTTGTCATAATGCCGGTATTTTCCAGTTCCAGGTTTATTAAAATCAAACCAGTAACCACTGTCGTATTTATTTACCAGGTAAACGCCCAATACAACAATGAGTAGTGATAGAATTAACTTCACGGCTCCTTTTATCGGCAGCATGGCTATACCCCACAGGATCAGAAGTAAAGGCCATAGGTTCAGGAACTGGAACCAGCTAAATTCGAGAATGTTGAGATTTTTCAAAACAAATAACAACCCTATCATAATGAAAAGGATGCCCCAAAAAACTTTTTTGTAATCCATGGTTTGAGAATTTTATGATTCAATACTTGAACGAAACTTTATTATTGTTGTCTGGGAGTTGGCTGATTCATGGAGGTCAGGATCAGTACAACACCTGCGGCCACAAGTATAAATGGCCATAGGTCACGGAAATAAACATTGGGTACGACCCGGGTTACCAAAATGATAGCACCAATACCAATTAAAATAATTCCACCGATCATGCTACCGGTGTAGCGGCGGTTTGCGATGTCAACTCCCGGCTCAGGTTCAACAACAGGGGGAGTGTCTTTCGTTGGGTCGGGCTCTGGTGGGGTTCCGGCATTATAAAAAGTTGATGTAAATGGCCTTTCGGGAACGGCAACCCAAAGCACGAGGTAAATGATAACACCTCCTCCGCCAAAGATTGCGGCCAATACAAAAATGACCCGGATAATTACCGGATCCATATTAAAATACTCGGCAATGCCGCCTGAAACTCCGCCAAATACTTTCTGGGTCCTGCTTCTGTAAAATCTTGAATAGTTCATGATAAAACGGTTAATGTGATTGTAAATGTTTTTATTATCTCATCTTTTGACGCCATCAGAACCGAAAGGTTACACCGCAGATTATTCCGGGTTGACTCTTCTGGCAATGTAAATGCTAAGCTCATATAATGCCAGTAAAGGAATGCTCACAAGTATCTGGCTGAAAACATCGGGTGGTGTGATGATGGCTGAAATAATAAGAATAATGATCAGCATGTATTTTCGGTTCTTGCGTAAAAAGCTTGAATTTACCAGTCCAACGCGGGCCAGGAAATATATTACTACCGGTAATTCGAACACAATGCCTACTCCCAGTGTAACAGAGATAACGGTGCTGATATAAGATTGTAGTGATATACGGTTCTCAACAAACTCGCTTACCTGGTAGGTTCCTAAAAAGTTTATTGTAAGCGGAACGATAACAAAATAGCTGAAAAGAACTCCTGCAAAAAAAAGGAAAGAAATCACGAAAACAGCACGGCGGCTGTATTTTCGTTCCTCGGGCTTTAAAGCAGGCACTATGAATTTCCAGAACTGATAAACGATATAGGGTGAAGCCAAAACAAAACCAACTGCCATGCTTGCATATAAATGGATCATGAACTGACCTGACATTTGAATGTTGATGATTTGCAGCGAAAGATCGTCAATGCAAAGCGATGGCAAAGATAAAAACTTACCCAGCTTACAAAGCAATACATTGGTGATGAAATCGGAATCTTTTGGTGCAAGAATAACGTGATCGAAAATGACATTGCGGTTTAAGAATGCTACCACAGAAAAGATCATGATTCCTGCCACGGAACGCACAAGGGTTCCACGCAGGTCTTCAAGGTGTTCCCAGAAACTCATCTCCTGGTTCGAATTTGCTGAACGTGCTTTCATTAAATCATATGGCTGGGCTACAAAAGTAAGAAGTCATTTTAACTTAACGGGAAAATAGTTTTAATGAATGACGGTTCTATAAACCACTGTGTTTGTGGAAAACATACCTGTTGATTCTAGCCAAAACACGGATGTGGCTAAAGCCAACGGCAAGTTCTATTTTAAATCAAATCATTGCGTCTCCCGATAACCATCGGGAGCGTCGTTGCGGTGTGAATTATACAGGTTAAAAAGCTTTTTCGTTGGCCGATTGTGCAAATACTTTCTCCCACTGCCCGGCGCGTGACAGCATTCGGGCTACTGCTGTGAGTGGCTGACGGAATAACTCGCGCGGCTTAACGGCATCTTCGAGCATTGAGGGCAAAGCCTGGAAAGCCAGTGAAACAGCGCCGTAAACCTGCCTGAGTCCTCTTTTGAATAAAAATGCGCGAACCAAAGGACTTCTGAGCTCCGATGAAATACCGGTGAAACCTGAAATTACCAACAAGGCCCTGAACGACATTTCAATACCGGCCTGCAGACTTGCCCAATCAAACATGCCATTTTGCTCCAGATCACTCTTCCAAAAGAGCCCGGATAAAACAATGATTATTACAAACTGAACCCAAATCAATGGGTTTTTGAACCTTCGCAGAAGAATGGGATAATAGACAAGGCAAAAGATAATGTATCCTGAACATACAGAGATAGAAATGTAAATCGGCGCGCTGTTCATTAAAATAATACCCACGGGAATAGCCAGTAAATTCATGAACAATAAGAAGGTGGAATAGTTTTGTTTTTCGTTATCCCTGAATAATGTTCTACCCGCAATAAGTTGAGGTGACATTTCAGACGGCTTCAACTCCACTGATCGCCGGCCTATTATATAGCCAGCAATAGCAGAAGCAAGGCCCATGACAAAGTAAATTCCTGCCAGTATCAGAATCAACACCCACGGATTGGCATGTGTAAAACCAATCTGTCGGGCAGCATAATCAATCAGGTTCAGATAAACTTTAACCAGGCTCATCCCATAAATGACCAAAATGTTTAGGATTTTCTGTGCAAATGAAGTGGTAACTGCAACGCCGCCGGCAATCATAATTGCTGGCAAACTCCTTCCCAGAAGACGTATAATCAAATCGAGCAAGATGGCTTCGGATAAAATACCAATCATTGGCCCAAGAATAATGGCACTTGGCGAGATAGATTTCATGAGAGCGCAAATGACCCCAGCCCTCCAAAGCAATCCTCTTTCCGGCCACATACGATAAAAAGCTATCATCAATATTACCCCGAATGATGCCAGCACACCACCGGCAAAAGGTATTCGTATATTGTGCAGAAAGCTGCCAACAATAATTTCAACTGAAGCCCATAAACCACCCGCCACTGCGGCTTTGAGCCAGATACTGCTAAGGGGGTGGGATGTAGTATTCAATTATGAGTGCTGTTAAATGTAATGGATCAGAGTAGCTCTTTTGCAGGATCCCAGAAATATTTTTCAAAGTGCTGTATTTGATCCTCAAGCACCGTAATGCCTTCGCTTTCGAGCAGCTGTTGCATGATATCAGGCCCACCAAAATTGTTTTTGCCGGTGAGTAGCCCAATGCGGTTTACCACCCTGTGGGCTGGAATAGAATCAAGGGAGTGATGAGATGCATTCATGGCCCAACCAACCATCCGCGCCGAGCCTTTGGTGCCAAGATAGTTGGCTATGGCCCCGTATGAAGTGACCCGGCCAAAGGGGATCAGTTTAACAACTTCGTGAACCTGTGCAAAAAAGGAATAATCGTTTCCGGATGCTGCCATTTTAATAGCTGATCAGTTGGTTTGAGTTTGATTCAGTTTAAACCTTAAGTACTTGATGCTGATTCCTTGTTCAAGAAACATTTTTTCATAAAAGGTTTGAACCCCTGAGGCATCGTCTTCAAGGTTTAGTCCATAGAGATCGAACGAATGAAAAATCAATTGGTGGCCTTGTGATGCGATGGTTTCGAGGGTGTACTCAAATAATGGTGTGTTGTCGGTTTTGAGATGGATAATGCTGTCAGGTTTGAGGAAGTTTTTGTAGTGGTTCAGAAAACGGGGCGATGTAAGTCTTTTCCGCTCCCCGGAGCTGCCGGGTTGTGGATCAGGAAAAGTAATCCATATTTCACTGATTTCGCCGGGTGCAAAAAAGCGTTCGATCTGTTCAATTTTGGTTCGGATAAAACAAACATTGTCGAAGTGGTTCTCAATGGCATTTTTACAACCACGCCAAAGCCTTGCTCCTTTATTATCAATACCAATAAAGTTCAACGATTTATTTTTTTCGGCCAGCGAAACCGTGTATTCGCCTTTGCCACAACCGAGCTCAAGTACAATTGGATGGGTGTTACCAAAATAATTCTCAGCCCATTTACCTTTAAGCGGATAGTCTTTTAATAAATCAAAATAACCGGCCTGGATCAGGTTTGGGAATGATTTAGATTCCTCAAACCTTGCAAGTTTCTTTTTAGCCAATTTAGTTTGGTGTTAAATTTCTTAGTGCTCAGGATCCAAAGAAAGTTTCAGATTCTGAGAAGCCAGGCTCCGGGGTTTCGTTCCTCACGAATTTTTGATAGCTGCTGCAGGGCTTCATTTTTGTCGGCATAGGATGCAATGCTTACCCTGTGCATGCCTTGTGATGCGGGAACCTTGATTGCGTTCCAACCTGAAACCACCAACTCATCGGCAAAATGTTGGGCATTGATTTCGCTCTCAAACGAACCAATGATGATATGGTAAGTACGGACTGATTTCGCTATTGGTTCAGCAACCGGTTCAGATGCAGCAGGAAGTATTGCTTCGGTAAGTTGTTCTTGTACTACTTTGGTTTCAATATCTGAACCCAGGTTCGCACCATAAGCCCCGATCAGCGATTCAGCGCTGTTTGAAGTCTCAGCATTTTCCCCAATAGCCTTTAGGAATGCGCTTGTATCAACTTCATAAACAGACTGGTCATCACTGATTGATTTGGGTTCGGATTCTAAAACTTGAAAAATTCCTGAATGTTGAACGGCATATTGCCTGAGAGAATCATAGTTTAGTATGCTCCAGATGCTTGCTGCAACAAGAGGAATAGTGATGGCTGCTGCCCATGCAAGTCGCCGAATGGCTTTTCGGTTAATTTTGCGGGCAGGTTTATGATAACGGATTGCTTGCTGTTTGGGTTTTCGTGCCCGCTTTTGCAGCGGCGGAACTACCAGACTTGTCAGGCCGTAGGCTTCATCAAAAAAATTTTGTTCCAGATCGGGTTTGAAATCCAATTTGCCGGATTTATTCATGTTGAATGAACCTATTCCGATAAGAAAAATCGTTTTTCCGGCTTTCATGCGTTCATGCCACGCAATAACTTCGCGTTTAATAAATTGCATCGCTTCATCAAAGCTGCAATTCTTTTTATTGCTGATCTCATTTGCCAGCAAACCGTCGTTGATTGTGAGGTTCGAATTAAAGACAAGGAATTTCCGGGGTGGGAGAATGGTATGGGTTGCCTCCTGGATAGAGGCCGGCGCGTAGTTGGTGATAAAGCCACCAAATTCAGGAACTATCACGCATTCATGCCGGTAGAGTAAGTCGCAAATGTATTTTTCGAGGTTCATGGCTTCAAACTAAGGGCTTACAAAGCTAAGCCACTTGTTCTTATTATTCAAGAAATGTTGGTAACTTTTAGTAAATCGGAAGGTGAATCAATTGCAATGCTTTCGTGGCCAGTAACTTGCAAGTGAATTGTGTAGCCATGTTCAAGCCAACGCAATTGCTCCAGCTTTTCGGCCATCTCAAGTGGTGAAGGCATCAGCTTGCAAATTTCAGCCAATATCTTACTGCGATAAGCGTACATTCCTATATGCTTGAAATGCAACCCGGAAACAAATTTTTCCAGCTCTGCATTTTCGCGAACATAAGGTATAGGAAACCTTGAAAAATAAAGCGCCTGTCCGTGGTTACCTGCAACTACCTTCACGCAGTTTGGATCATTCAGTTCCTCAGGAGATTTTAAAACTTTTATAAGTGTGGCAATATTTACCTCAGGCTGTGCAAAGGCTATTACCAGTTTATCAATCTGACCGGGAAGGATAAATGGTTCGTCGCCCTGAATGTTGATAATAATTTCATCCGGTGTGCATTTCTTTTCTTTCAATAAAATTTGAAAGGCCTCAAGGCAGCGCTCAGTGCCGCTGCTATGGTTCACTGAAGTCATGATGGCTTTACCGCCTGATTGGTTCACATGATCAAAAATCCGTGTATCATCGGTGGCAACATACACTTCTTGAAGTTGCTCTGCTTTTATGGCCTGTTCATACACGCGCATGATCATGGTTCTGCCCTCAATCTTAACCAGGGGTTTACCGGGAAACCTGGTGGAGGCAAAACGTGCAGGTATGATGGCAATCGCTTTTTGCATTTGAACCGGTATTTCTTGATGGCAAAGATAAATTCTTTAAGTATATTAGCATCTCCCTAAACCATGAATTATGACAAAAATACTAATAGTTTCCGACGGAACCGGCCGAACTGCCACCCAGGCGCTGAATGCAGCGCTTACCCAGTTTCCTGAACAGGTGGTGAAAACCATCATTCACAATGAAGTCAGAACCAAACAACAAATTGAAGAAGCAGTTCAGGAAGCTACTAAGGTTGAAGCTTTCGTGGTTCATACCTTGGTTTCGAACGATTTGCGTGAATTTATGATCACAACAGGGCGCAGGTACAACATTGAAACTATTGATCTCATGGGCCCGCTGCTGGGCAGGTTATCGGAAAAACTGATGCATTCGCCGGCTGAGAAACCCGGATTGTTCAGTGAGATCAACCGTGAATACTTCAAGCGTATTGATGCCATGCAGTTTGCATTTCAACATGACGACGGGCAGCGCCCTGACGAACTTGATAAAGCAGAAATTGTACTTGTTGGGGTATCAAGAACCTTTAAAACCCCATTAAGCATATACTTCGCGTTCAAAGGCTGGCTAGTGGCCAATGTGCCTATTGTGCTGGGTATTGAACCACCTGAAGGACTTTTTAAACTTCCTCCCGAAAAGGTTTTCTGTCTGACCACTTATGCTCATAACCTTGCCTCACTGAGGCATGTTAGGCAGGTTCATTTAGGGATGGGTTCAGATGATTATGCCAGCCTGCATTTTGTACAAAAGGAGTTGAACTATGCCCATGCAATTTTTAACCGGCAGCCGCTATGGCCAGTCATCAGGGTGACCAATAAACCTATTGAAGAAATTGCAAGCGAAGTGCTTGCTGTAAGAAAGCTTGGAAAATCATAATTTACATCAACCGAATAGACCGTGCAACTCAGCATTGATGCGGTTGATAATGAATCCCAGCCCTTCGGGATCATTAATAAATTTGATCTTATCCACGTCAATGATCAGTAATTTGCCTTCGTCGTAAGACGAGATCCACGACTCATATCTGTCGTTTAGCGATTTTAGGTAATCGAGGCGGATTGCATTTTCATAATCCCGGCCTCTTTTCTGTATTTGCTGAACCAACGTTGGAACACTGGCTTTGAGATAAATAAGTAAATCAGGAGCCTTTATGAATGAACTCATAAGTTCAAAAAGCGAACTGTAATTTTCGAAATCCCTGGTTGACATCAGGTTCATAGCATGCAAGTTCGGGGCAAAAATGTGGGCATCTTCGTAAATTGTCCGGTCCTGGATAACTGTTTTGCCGCTGTTGCGGATATTTACAACCTGGCGGAAGCGGCTGTTTAGGAAATACACTTGTAAATTGAACGACCAGCGCTGCATGTCTTCATAGAAACTGTGCAGGTAAGGATTTGTTTCAACAGCCTCGTAATGGGCTTCCCAACCAAAATATTTCGATAATAGCTCGGTGAGCGATGTTTTACCCGATCCGATGTTTCCGGCAATGGCAATGTGATGCATGTTGGTTATGGTTTAGATTGTAAACGCTGTAATTATTTTAGTGAATGAGGTTAGTTTGTGGTAAAGTTTCTCAATGTATTCCCTCTCCTGAATTCTGGCTTCTGATTTCTGACCTTATTAAAGTACTGCCATAATTTCATCAACGTATTTCCTGTCGTTTGCGAGGCGCGGTACTTTATTCTGCCCGCCAAGTTTTCCTTTCTGCTTGAGCCATTTGTAGAAAGTTCCTTTGGGCATTACCTTAACAATGGGTTTTCGTAAAATCATATCGCGATAACGCTTGGCTTCATAGTCGGAATTGAGTTGTTTAAGTGCCTGGTCAAGAGTATCGGTGAATAATTCAATTTCATTGGGCAGAGCTTCAAATTCGATCAGCCATTCATGGGCAGCATTTTCATTATCATTAAAATATACCGGCGCTGCGGTATATTCATTGATGGTTGCACCTGTTTTTTCACAGGCAAGGCTAATGGCCTGTTCTGCGTTATCAATCATGAGTTCCTCGCCAACTGAATTGATGAAGTTCTTAGTCCGGCCGGCAATGACTATCCTATATGGTGCCAGGCTTGTGAACCGGATAGTATCGCCAATAAGATATCGCCATAAACCTGCGTTGGTAGTAATAATCAAACCATACACTTCGCCGGTTTTAACTTCGTGAAGCTGCAAGGTTTTTGGATTCTCATTCCCGAGTTCATCTATTGGCAGGAACTCGTAATAAATCCCGTAATCCAGCATCAGCAGCATCTCCTTAGAGTGGGTGCGATCCTGGATGCCAAAAAAACCTTCTGAAGCGTTGTAGGTTTCAAGGTAATTCATCTTTGGTGGGACAATTTTCTCAAACTGATCGCGGTAAGGAGCAAAGTTTACGCCCCCATGTATAAACAACTCAAGATTCGGCCACACATCAATCATGTTTTGCTTGCCGGCAATATCAAGTATGCGTTTGAGTAAAAGCAAGGTCCAGGAAGGTACTCCCGTAATATTTGTAACATCTTCATTGATAGTAATTCTGGCAATTTTTTCTATTTTGCTTTCCCACTCGTCCATTAGCGAAATGGAGCGGTCGGGTGTTCGGATCAGATTGACCCAAAAAGGTAGATTTTCGAGCAGGATCGCTGAAACATCGCCCTGGTACCACGATGCATTTTCATCGCCGAAGTTGTGTGTGCCAGTCAATCCAAGAACCTTACCTGAAAAAAGACGGGTTTCAGGATAATTATTGCAGTAAATTGACAACATGTCCTTTCCCCCTTTGAAATGACATTCTTCAATAGCTTCCTGGCTTACCGGGATAAACTTACTTTTATCAGCAGTAGTGCCTGATGATTTTGCAAACCATTTTATTTCAGTAGGCCATAAAAGGTTTGACTCTCCTTTTTGCAATCTTTCAATATATGGTTTGAGGGCTTCATAGTCGTTTATAGGAACTCTCTTTTGAAAATCTTCAGGTGTGTTTATTGAGCCGTAATCATACTTCTTACCCCATTCGGTATCAGTAGAAACATCAATAAGTATGCGAAACCAATCCTGCTGAACTTCATGCGGATGCTTCATGAAAAAATCGATTTGTGAAATCCGCTTTTTCATCAGCCAGGAAAGTATAGAGTTGAATAACGGCATACAAAAATAATATATAGGCTTTTCTTGGCGTGAGGGTTGGTAAACAAGCCGCCAATACAGGTTCAAAATTACAACGAAATTTGCGAACCCTCATCACGAAATTAAATTTTATGGTACTTTTGGCTGAACCCTTTCATCACCAGTTAAACTTCAGCGGGTTAAAAAGTGATTTTTCATGATTGCATTTCCGAACGCCAAGATCAACCTGGGTCTTAATATTATCCGGAAGCGAAATGATGGTTTCCATGACATCGAAACTGTTATGTTTCCAATTGCTTTATGCGATGTGCTTGAAATCATGGAGTCAAATGCCGGAGCTACCGTATTCAATTGCACAGGCTTAGCTATTGACAGCAATAATGGTATAACCGCTGGAACCAAAAACATTGTAATCCGGCTTTACGAACTTTTAAAAATGGATTTTGACCTCCCAGCGGTTCATATTCACCTTCACAAAGTGATTCCCATTGGAGCCGGACTTGGTGGAGGCTCTTCTGATTGCACCCATGCCATCATGCTATTGAATAATCTTTTTAATCTGGCGCTAACGAAGGATCAAATGCTTCAATATGTTTCTCAGCTTGGCAGCGACTGTGCTTTCTTTATCGAAAACAAACCTGCCCTTGCTACCGGGCGGGGCGAAAAACTCCAGCCTTTAACACTCAAGCTGGGAGGCTATTATTTATATTTGATCAAACCTCCTGTGCACATCAATACTGCACAGGCATATTCCTGGACCACCGCTTCAGGATACGGACAGCCATTATTGGATACAATGGAAAGGCCGGTTAGCGAATGGAAAAATATTTTATTAAACGCCTTTGAAAAACCTGTTTTTGAACGACATCCCGAGGCGAAAAAAATAAAGGATAGGCTTTATGAGATTGGAGCATTATATGCATCCATGAGCGGAAGTGGTTCAGCGATATTTGGGTTATTTGATCATGAACCGGAAATTATAGGTTTCCCGGATGGATATTTTCAGTGGATTGGGAAGTTGTGAAAGCGTGGAGAGTAGAGCAAGGAGCGAGGGAATGATGTGGAAGTGACAGGGCGGCTGAGGGACCAGGGATTAAGCGACGAAGGGACTGAGAGAAAAGGAGAAAATGAGAAGGACCGTTTCAGTTACAACTTTATGACCAGGTATTACAACTGTATGACAATGAATGACAACTATATAACTAATGATTGCTGCCTGAATTCCAACACTCCATCATTCCAGCACTGTATCACTGCAACACTGTGTCACATTACTTAGGTGCATTGCGGATGAGGAAGATAGCCATAATTCCAAAAAACAGGTTTGGGAGCCAGGTGGCAATTACGGGTGGCAGTCCGCCGTAAACCCCATAAACTGTTGATATTTGCATGAACAGCACGTAGGAAAAGGTCAGGGTTAGACCAATGCCAAGATGTAAGCCGGTTCCGCCCCTGATCTTACGGCTCGAAACCGAAACACCAATAATTGCAAGGATAATATTGGCAAAGGGAAAAGCAATACGACTGTGTTTCTCAACCTGGTAAGCTATCACGGCTCCTGAACCTTTCATTTTTTCAATTGCGATTACTTCGTTCAGCTCAGGTGACGTTAATACTTTGATCCGGTCAACATCAATTACAAAATCATCTGGAACCATGTTCATTACAGTATCAATCTGGCTGCCACTGCTCAGCCTTTCGCCGATGCTATCAATTTGCCTTACCTGGTAATTTATAATGGACCAGATTTTATTTATGCTGTCGTATTTTATCTGTTCGGCTGTGAGTTTGTAATACAAGCCCGTGCTGTCAATCTTTTCGATCGAAAATTTACTTCCTGCATCCGTGAAACTGTTGAACCTCTCAACGTACACATAAACACCGGGATTGATCTGCATGTGGATGTTGGCCTGATGGTTACGTTTCTGGTCCTTGATATAGGTTCGCTCAAAGGCAAATAATGAACGGTTTGTAACTGGTATTATATAACTTGCCAAGGCAAAAGAAAGCAAACCTAGCAGTGTGGCCGATATCAGATAGGGTCGCATCAACCGCCAGAAACTTATGCCACTGCTCAGGATCGCAATGATCTCGGTATTGGTGGCCATGCGCGAGGTGAAAAAGATAACCGCAATAAAAGTGAACAAGGAACTGAACATGTTCACCAGGTAAGGAATGAAATTGAGGTAATAATCAAAGATGATCGCTTTCAGCGGGGCATCCTTTTCAATAAAGTCATCAATTTTTTCAGAGAGATCGAAGATGATAATGATGATGGCAAGCAGCGCAATGGCATAAAAAAAGGTTCCCAGGAACTTCCGGATGATGTACCAGTCAATTATTTTCATTTTTCAGGGACCTGTGCTGAAGAGTTGTTGCAATGGACAAAAATACAATGATTTGATCATTCAGTTGATTTAACAAACAGCCGGGTTTTACTTTTATTGTTTGTTTTTGTTGTCAAACACTTACAGTTGCTGAAGCTGCCAGGTTTGAAAACCTGTACTTAAAGTCTGTGCGAAAGTTTTTTTACCATAGAAGTTTTCCAGGCAAAGAAATTGCCTTCGATAATCTGCTTTCTGGCTTCTTCCACCAGCCACATATAAAAACGAAGGTTGTGGATACTCGCTATCATGGGACCCAGCATTTCTTTAGATGCAAACAAGTGCCGCAGATAAGCTTTGGAATAAGCCCTGTCAACAAAGGATTCTCCATCGGGATCAATGGATGAAAAATCCTGTTTCCACTTTTCGTTCTTAATATTTATTATTCCTTCTTTTGTGAAAAGCATCCCATTGCGTCCATTGCGCGTGGGCATCACGCAATCAAACATATCAACCCCCAGGGCAATACTTTCCAGGATGTTAACGGGTGTGCCAACTCCCATAAGGTAGCGGGGTTTATCCTGAGGAAGAATGCCGCATACCAGTTCAGTCATTTCATACATCACTTCGGCAGGCTCTCCTACTGAAAGTCCGCCAATTGCATTGCCGTCGGCATTCCATGAAGCAATATTTTCGGCTGATTGGCTTCTCAGATCCTTGTAAACGCTGCCCTGCACTATCGGGAAAAGCGACTGATTGTAGCCATATTTTGGATCAGTAATGTTGAACTGTGAAATGCATCTTTCGAGCCAGCGGTGGGTGAGTTGCATACTTCGGCGCGCATATTCGTATTCGCAGGGGTAAGGGGTGCATTCATCAAATGCCATGATGATATCGGCGCCGATTGTGCGCTGGATGTTCATTACATTTTCTGGTGTGAAGGTATGGCTCGAACCATCAATATGCGATTGAAAAACAACACCTTCTTCTTTTAACTTCCTGATGCTCGTGAGCGAATAAACCTGGTAGCCCCCGCTATCGGTAAGTATTGGACGGTTCCAACCATTGAAACGGTGCAAACCACCAGCCTGACTAATGATCTCAAGCCCCGGCCTTAAGTAAAGATGATAAGTATTTCCTAAAATGATTTGCGCCTTTATATCCTCAGCCAATTCTCTGAAATGCACTGCTTTCACGGTTCCAACGGTTCCAACAGGCATAAAAATAGGAGTTTTGATACTTCCGTGATCTGTTTGGAAAATACCGGCGCGGGCCTTGGATGAGGGGTCTTTTGTTGTTAATTCAAATTTCATAAGTGTTCATAAGTCGCCTGTTAAAACAAAGTGCCAAATTTATACTAATTATCAGAGATTGGATACTTTTGCCGCCTCATGAACGAAACGATGCTAACCACCTTTCTTATCAATAATTCCGGCATGATAGTGCTGGGCATTTTCGCTTTCGCCTGGCTGGTCCAGCTTTTCTACTACTGGTTTTTTTACAGCAGGCTCGCTTTTGTTAAGCGCCGGCCGGGTTCTGACGGTAGCGAACCCGTTTCTGTTGTAATAGCTGCACATAATGAAGCTTACAAACTTGAAAAAAATCTGCCCCTGGTTCTTGAACAGGATTATCCTGATTTTGAGGTGATCGTTGTGAATGATGGTTCGCACGATGAAACTGAGATGGTACTCACCCTGCTGGCTCAACAATACCCACGACTTAAAGTTGTTAACGTTACACAAAGTGTTGTCTTTTTCAGGAGCAAAAAATTTCCACTCAGCGTGGGCATTAAATCTGCGAAGAATGAAATATTGCTGCTCACCGATGCCGATTGCCGGCCAGTTTCGAACCAATGGATCAGAGAAATGCAGGCAAGTTATGATAAAGATGCGGAAATTGTGTTGGGATACGGGCCGTACGAAAAACTGCCAGGCTTGCTAAACCTTTTCATCCGTTACGACACATTTCAGATTGCAATTCAATATTTTTCATTCGCGCTCTCAGGAAGAGCATACATGGGTGTTGGGCGAAACCTTTCTTATAAAAAGTCGCTGTTTTACAAACACAAAGGGTTTATCAACCATTATCACATCAGTTCAGGTGATGACGATTTATTTATTAATGCAGCGGCAACCCGCATCAACACACGCATAGAATTAAATCCAGCTTCCTATGTTTTTTCCGAACCCAAGAAAACCCTCAAATCCTGGATTACCCAAAAACGAAGGCATTTTACTACCGGCAGGTATTATAAATCTAAATACAAGAACCTTCTCGGAATCCAGGCTGTGAGTGCGGTAGTTTATTATTTATCATTGATTTATCTGCTTGCCATCCAATTTTACTGGCCGTTTGTACTTGGGGCGCAAGGATTAAGATTGATAAGCCGGATGGTGCTTTATGGTTATGGTGCGAAAAAACTGAACGAAAGGAATTTATTTTTACTTTCGCCAATGTTCGATCCGTTTTTCACATTTTTCAACCCTTTACTGGCGCTTAATAGTCTGGTTTTCAAAAGCAAGAAATGGAAGTAAAAGGCCCTCAGAGCGAGCGTTCACTGCGTGATCAGGATCT
Source organism: Bacteroidales bacterium (assembly GCA_014860575.1). Taxonomy (NCBI): domain Bacteria; kingdom Pseudomonadati; phylum Bacteroidota; class Bacteroidia; order Bacteroidales; species Bacteroidales bacterium. The sequence goes on along the minus strand of JACZJK010000042.1, from coordinate 656 downwards.
GATAAAACTGGCCATTGGTCAGGGCGATCAGAGAGCCTATGCTGAACTCATGCGGCTGTATTGGAAGCCTGTATATGAGTTGCTGCTTAAAAAGTCGAAAGATGAAACCACCGCCGATGACCTCACTATCGAAACTTTTGGAAAAGCCTTTCAGAACCTGCATCAATTCACGCCTGAGTTTGCATTTATTACATGGATCAATAAAATAGCCTCCAATCATTTTATTGATTACAAACGCAAAACCAAGCGACATACGCTCTCCATTGATGATACTTTTGAAGACAGCGAGGGCCATATTTATTGTCCGCCAGGTATTCCTTGCGAGCAACCCGACCCGGTTGAAAATTTAATCCGCAAGCAGAAAACGATTCTGATGCATGATATTGTTGACCGCTTAAAACCCCATTATCGTAAACTCATTGAACTTCGTTATTTCCGTGAATATTCCTATCTCGAAATTGCGGCTGAATTTGATATGCCCCTTGGAACCATCAAGGCGCAATTGTTTAGGGCGAGAGAATTGCTTTACTCAATTTTACAGCATTCAAGGGAAAAATTGTAATAAGATTACTTAGGTTATCCTTGAGCCCATTCCGTTAAGTAGCTTGAACCACATAGACCACATAGATGACACATAGTTTATACACTGTTTAAAA